>NZ_JBHUAF010000271.1:0-11655 GCF_042789895.1 Kitasatospora sp. NPDC056783 | reverse complement strand
AGTTCCACTTCGTCGCCAAGGACACCGACTACGACAGAGTGGCCGCGACCGCTGTCAGCGCCGGGCGCACCCGCCCCTTCGGCGTGCCCGGTCAGGAGCCGCCCTCCCGGGCCCGGGCGTCGTACGCCTCCCGCGCGGCCGCGATCTCGCGCTGGTGCGCCTCGGTCCAGGTGACCAGCGACCGGATGGTGGCGTGCAGCGTCCGCCCGAGCGGGGTCAGCGCGTAGTCCACCCGGGGCGGCACCACCGGGTGCACCGTCCGCTCGACCAGGCCGTCCCGCTCCAGCTGGCGCAGGGTGACGGTGAGCATCCGCTGGCTGACCCCGTCGATCGCCCGGCGCAGTTCGGTGAACCGCAGCGACTGCCGGTCCAGCAGGGCGATCACCAGCAGCGACCACTTGTCGGCGACCCGGTCCAGGATCTGCCGCACCTCGCAGTCCTCCCGGACGTCCCACTGGAAGGCGTCGTAGCCGTCCTCGGTAACCGTGCAGTGCGTCGGTTCCTTCGAAGTGCCTTCTTCCACGATCCCTGATGCTGCCCGAGGATGACGGGTGGTTACAAGAGGGAACCGACCGGACGGAAGAGAACCGTCCGAAGCCCTCGCCACCCCCCTTTTCTCCGAGGAGCCTCAGGTGCCCGTGTCATCAGCCCTGCCCGAAAACAGCCGGGACGCCGCCCCGGCGCCCGAGGAGCCCTCGTCGGGGCCCGGCGGCCGGTCCGCCGCGGTGCTGGCGGTGCTCTGCGGCGCGATCTTCCTGGAGGGCGTCGACGTCGCGATGCTGAACGTGGCCCTGCCCTCGATCCGCGCCGACCTGGGCATGTCCACCGGCGCGCTGTCCTGGGTGCTGAGCGCGTACGTACTGGGCTACGGCGGCTTCATGCTGCTCGGCGGCCGGACGGCCGACCTGCTGGGCCGGCGCCGGATGTTCCTGCTCTGGCTGACCGTCTTCGTGCTCTTCTCCGGCCTCGGCGGGCTGGCCACCGAGGGCTGGGTGCTGGTCCTGGCCCGCTTCGCCACCGGCCTGTCGGCGGCCTTCATGACCCCGGCCGGGCTGTCGATCATCACCACCGCGTTCCCCGAGGGGCCGCGGCGCAACCGGGCGCTGCTGGTGTACGCGGGGACGGCCGCGGCGGGCTTCTCGCTCGGCCTGGTGGTCGGCGGCCTGCTGACGGCGGTGAGCTGGCGCTGGGTGTTCTTCGCCCCGGTGCTGCTGGCCGGCTCGCTGCTGGCGGCGGCCGTCCCGCTGATCCCGCGCGAGGCCGCGCCGGCGCGGGCCCGCGGCGGGCGCTTCGACGTGGCCGGGGCGGCCACCGCGACCGGGTCGATGCTGCTGCTGGTGTACGGCGTGATCCGGATCGGCGAGCCCGGCGCGGGCGCCGGCACCACCGCCGCCGTCCTGGCCGGCGGGGTCGTCCTGCTGGTGGCGTTCACGGTGATCGAGCGCCGCTCGGCCGCGCCGCTGGTGCGGCTGGGCATCCTGCGCTCCGGGCCGCTGCTGCGGGCCAACCTCGGCGCGCTGCTGTTCGCCGGCTCGTTCTTCGGGTTCCAGTTCGTCGCCACCCTCTACCTCCAGGACCTGCGCGGCTGGTCCCCGCTCCGGACCGGCCTCGCCCTGCTCGCGGTCGGCGCGGACTCGGTGCTGGCGCCGACCCTCACCCCGAAGCTGGTGGAGCGCTTCGGCAACGCCCGGGTGATCCTCGGCGGCTTCCTGCTGGCCGTGCTCTCGTACGGGCTGTTCCTGCCGGTGGGCGCCGACTGGACGTACCCGATGATGTTCCCGACCATGCTGCTGACCGGGCTCGCCTTCGCCCTCGCGTACGGGCCGCTGACCATCGCGGCCACCGAGGGGATCGCGGAGGAGGAGCAGGGGCTGGCCGGCGGGCTGCTCAACACCTCGTTCCAGTTCGGTGCGGCGCTCGGGCTCTCGGTGGTGACCACGGTGAACCTGGCGGTGCTGGGCTCGGGGGCCACCGCCCTGGAGGGCTTCCGGGCGGCGCTGGTGGTGCCGGTCGTGTCGGCGGCGCTCGGCGCCGCGGTGACGGTCGGCGGTGTGGGGCGGCGGCGCGCCTGACGTCCACTCGGACGAGCGCGCCGGATGAGCCGAACGGCCCTGCCGGAAGCCGTTCCGCCAGGGCCGTTCGGCTCATCCGGTGGGGCCGTTCGGCCGCGCGTCGGCGGAGCCGGATCGTCCGCTTCGCGATGTAATCGTTCCACCCGTGTCTCCGGAGAAAGGCCACGACCGTGCAGGCCGAACCACAAGCCGTGCTCTCGCCGCTGACCGACGCGGCGGTCTTCCTGGTCCTCACCGTCGAACCCGGCCGCGAGGCCGCCGTCCGCGAGCTGCTGCCGGACCTCGCCGGGCTGCGCCGCTCGGTCGGCTTCCGGGCCCCCGGGGGTGGACTCACCTGCGTCACCGGGATCGGCTCCGACCTCTGGGACCGCCTGTTCGACGGCCCCCGGCCGGCCTCCCTGCACCCCTTCCGGGAGGTGACCGGCCCTCGCCACCGGGCCCCGGCCACCCCCGGTGACCTGCTGCTGCACCTGCGGGCCGAGCGGATGGACCTCTGCTTCGAGCTGGCCGCGCAGCTCACCGAACGGCTCGCCGGGGCGGCCACCGTCGTGGACTCCGTGCAAGGGTTCGATTACTTCGACGGCAGGGATCTGATCGGCTTCGTCGACGGCACCGAGAACCCGGAGGGCCGGGCCGCCGAGCGCGCGGCCCTGATCGGCGCGGAGGATCCGGAGTTCACCGGCGGCAGCTACGTCGTGGTGCAGCGGTACGTGCACGACATGGACAAGTGGAACGCGCTGAGCGTCGAACAGCAGGAGGCGGTGGTCGGCCGCACCAAGCTCACCGACATCGAGTTGGCCGACGACGTCAAGCCCGCCGACTCGCACGTGGCGCTCACCGGGCTCACCGGCCCGAACGGCGAGGAACGGAAGATCCTCCGCCGCAACATGCCGTACGGCACCTTCGGCTCCGCGGGCCACGGCGGCGAGGCCGGCACCTACTTCATCGGCTACGCCGCCGACCCCGGGGTGACCGAGGAGATGCTGCGCAACATGTTCGTCGGCAACCCGCCCGGCACCACCGACCGGCTGCTCGACTTCTCCACTGCCGTCACCGGCGGCCTGTTCTTCGCCCCGACCGCCGACTTCCTGGACGCCCCGCCGTCGGCATCCGCCGGTTAGCTCCCCCATCGGGCCGCCCCTCCCGCGTCGCCGAAACGATTCAGCTACACCTTCGAAGTCTGGCTTCCGGGGTGGATGCGGGAGAGGCGGCCGTCATGCTAGCGGACGTTGCACCAGATCAAGATCGAGTCGATGACCTGGCAGGCCGGGTGCGCGTTGTGCATGAACGTGTTCACTTTATGTACGCTTCCTATGGTTCAGCGGTTGATCGGGGAGCCCGGGTGAAAGAATTCAATCAGAGATTGAACGTCAGTACAAACGAAGGCCTGAAGCCCGTATTCCGGTTCGATTTGAACTTGCGATGTGACTATTTCGATTCCAGCTCGGCGAGGGTCGAGCGGACTTGCTCGGCCTCGTCCGAGATGTCGACCAGTTCGGCCAGGGCGACGGCCGCAGTCAGGTGGGCGAGAGCGGCAGGCAGGTTTCCGGCCGCCGCTTCGCAGCGCCCCAGGCCGTGCCGGGCCGCCACCTCCTCGCGCGCGGTACTGATGGAGCGGGCCAGCTCCAGGGCCAGCGTGTGCTGCTCCCGGGCCTCCGCGTGCCGACCGGCGGCGAGCAGGGTCTGGCCGAGTCCGTTCCTGCTCGCGGATTCGTGGCGGACGGCGCCGATTTCGCGAAAGGTTTCCAGAGCGGATCGGTAGAGCGTGAGCGCGGCTTCGAATTCCTCGGGAATTTCCATGGTTTCGGCTAGATTGCTGCGGACTATGGACAGCTCCAGTTCGGGCACGATGCCGTCACCGGAATTCAGGATTCGCTCGAAGATTCGTCGGGCCATGGAGCTGCGTCCACTGCGGAGATGGATGTCTCCGATGTTGTTCATTATTCGGAATTCGAGGAGCTGGTCATCGAAGGTCCGCGCCAGTGATAATGCGCTGTCGTGGACTGTGAGTGCGGCGTCGGTGTCCCCCAGTGATAGGTGCAGAATCCCGATGTTGACGAGGCAGCGGGCGACGTTCCACTGGTCGTTCTGCTTCTCCCGAATGGCCAGCACCTCTTGTTGGATCGCCAGGGCCTCGTGGAGCCGGGTCTGGTCGCACCGCACCCGACCGAGGAGGTTGAGGGCGCTCGCCACCGCGTCCAGGTCGCCCTCCGTGCGGGCGAGGCCGAGTCCGCGCTCCAGGGCCGTGGCGGCGGGCTCGTAGTGCGAGGCGTTGGCGAGCGTCGCTCCCAGGTCGATCAGCGCCCGGGCCTCCTGCCGGTGGTTCGCCTGCGACCGCCACTGCGCCGCCGCCGCTCGATGCATGTCCTGCGCCTCACTCCAGTAGGCCTCGGCGTCCAGGTGGCCGGCCAGGACATGGGCGAGCCAGGCGCTGTGCTCGGCGAGTCCGACCCGGGGCGCGTGCGCGGCCAGCGCGATCAGGCTGGCGTGTTCGATATCCAGCCAAGTCCGCGCGGATTCCGGTGAGTTCATCTCGATGTCGCTCAACACATCTGCCAGATCGCTGAGTTGTTGATCCTCGGGAAGCCTGGTTCTTGATCTGTGAGGATAGAGCAGCCGGTCCGCGTGGTCGGCGGCGTGCAGGGCGAAGCGGAGCAGCCGTTCGGTCGCGGCTTCCCGTTGGTCCTGTTCCACCTTCAAGGTCACTGCGAACTCGCGCAAAAGATCGTGGAGTTGGTAGCGGTCGGGTGAGACTTCGATGATCAGATGGACGTTCAGCAGCGCCTCCAGCACCTCATCCGTTTTGTCGAGTTTCCAGCCGAACAGGGCCGCCGCCGCGTGCACACCGAAATCCGTTCCCGGGAAAAGGCCCAGAAGCCGGAAGGCCGAACGCTGACCGGCGGAGAGGCAGCGGTACGACAGCTCGAAGACCTGGGTGATGCTGCCCGAGTTGGTGCGGATCTCCGCGAGGCGGCCGCCTTCGCGGGAGAGCCGCCGGACGAGGTGGCCGAGGGTCCAGGACGGGCGGCCCTTGAAGCGGCTGGCGATGATCTCGATCGCGAGAGGCAGGTAGGCGCAGCGCTCGACGATCTCGATGACGCTCTCGGTGTCCGCGGAGCGCTCGGGCCCCACCACGTCGGTGAACAGGGCCACCGCGTCGTCCACCGTCAGCACGTCCAGGAACACCGGCCGGGCGCCGGGGAGTTCGGTCAGGCGCCGGCGGCTGGTGACGAGCACCAGGGCGGTCGGCGCGGGCGGCAGCAGCGGGCGGACCTGGGCGGCGTTCGAGGCGTCGTCGAGCACGACCACGGCGCGGCGCGAGGAGAGCGTCTCGGCGCACAGGGCGAACACCTCGTCGGCGTCGAGCGGGATGGTGGTGGCGGGCACGCCCAGGCGTCTGAGCAGCAGGGCGCCCGCGGCCTCCGAGGTCAGTGGCGGCTGGTTGCCGACGTGGGCGCGGAGGTTGAGGTAGACGTAGCCGTCCGGGAAGTGCTCGCGCATCAGGTCGGCGGCGTGCAGGGCGAGGGTCGTCTTGCCGACCCCGGGCATGCCGAGGATCGCCGAGACGGTCACCACGCCCCCCTGGGCGAGCCGGGCGTCGGGGCCGGGCAGCACGCGCCGGAGGTCGTCCTCCCGGCCGATCAGCCGGTGCCGCCCGGGGACGTCCGCGGGCGGGGTGGCCGGTGGGTCGGGGGTCAGGGCGACCGTCGTCCGCTCGGTCGTTGCGGGGAGCGGTTCGCCGCGCAGCATCAGCTGGTGGAGCCGGGCGAGGGGCTCGCCGGGCGCGGTGGCGAAGTCTGCGTGGAGGAGGCGGGCGACGGCGGGGTAGACGGTCAGCGCGTCGGCCTGTCGGCCGACGGCGTAGAGCGCGGTCATCAGGTGGCCGGCGAGCCGTTCGTCGGTGGGACGCCCCTCGCGCAGGGCGGTGAGCTCGGGGATCAGCTCGGCGAAGCGGCCGATGCGCAGGTCGATCTCGATCCGGCGCAGCGTGGTGATGAAGTGCTGGTCGGCCATGGCGGCGCGGGTGGTCTGGGCCCAGGTGCCGGGAAGGCCGGCCAGTGGTTCGCCGCACCACAGGCTCATGGCCCGGCTCAGGACGGTTCTGGCCTGGTGGTCCTGTCCGTTCTCGGCGAGTCGTCCGGCATTGTCGGAGAGGTCCAGATATCGGTGCCAGTCAATCAGTACGGGGTCTGCCTGCAGAGTGTACGCATGCGACTTTGTTTCGATCGTCGGCGCTTCCCGGAGGTCTTTCGCCCCGGCGGACCGGGCCGCCTGCCGCAGCAGTCCGCGCAGGTGGGAAACGTGGCTGTAGAGGCTGGTCAACGCGCTGGGCGGGGGATCTTCACCCCACAGTCGGTATACGAGCGAGGTGTGGGAGAGAGGCCTTCCGGCCTCCAGGGCCAGAGCGGCCAGCAATTGCCGTCGCTTGTCGGCCGGAATCGCCAACGGCTCTCCGTTCACCGACAGTTCAACTGAACCAAGGAGATGGAACTTCACGCGACGCCCCCCGCCGGTTGGCTACCAGCTTGCTGTGTCGCGGGTGAGCATCGCATGCGGCCGGGGCAACCGGCCATACCATTGCGGGGTTCCGCTCCGGCCTCTTCGGGAATAAACTCGACATGACGATATGTCATGTGCTAGTGCCGAATCGATAATTCGCACGAGGCCGGGGGGCCCAGTGACAGGATCGACCGTGCTCGGCGGGTGCCCGTGAACGACGTCAACCTGCCCTACGGAGTGGTGCGGAACTCGCTGGCCGGCGCGACGACGGTCTCCGGCCCGGTGGTGCAGGCCGGAGCGATCCACGGCGGACTGCACCTGCACGGCCCTTCGGCTCTGCCGACACCACGCCAACTCCCTCCCTGTCCAAGGAGATTGATCGGACGGGACAACGATTTGGCCGCGCTCGACCGGTCGCTGAGCGACGATGTCACCGCAGCGGATGTCACCGTTGTGGTGACCGGCCCCGCCGGGGTCGGCAAGACGGCCCTGGCCGCCCAGTGGCTGCGCGGTCAGGCCGGCCGCTTCCCGGACGGCCAGCTGTACGCCGACCTGCGCGGCTACGCGTCCGGCGGCCCCGCCGACCCCACCGAGGCCCTCGGTGGCTTTCTGCGGGCCTTCGGGATCTCGCCGGTGCCCGAGAACCTGGAGGAGGGCACCGCGCTCTGGCGCTCGCTGGCGGCGGAGCGGCGGATCGCGGTGCTGCTGGACAACGCCTCGACGGCCGCCCAGGTGCGGCCGCTGCTGCCCGGCTCGGACCACACGGTGGTCGTGGTGACCAGCCGTCGCCGGCTCACCGGACTGGGCATCGACGGGGCGGTGTTCCGGCCGCTGACCCCGCTCGCGCCGGAGGCGTCCACCGAGATCCTGGCCGAGCGGGTCGGCAGACGGCGGGTGGTCGACGAGTACGAGGCCGCGGCCGAGGTGGTGGACGCCTGCGCCGGGCTGCCGCTGGCGATCTGCCTGGCGGCGGCGCGGATCGCGGCCCGTCCGGCACAGTCGCTCGCGGCGACCGCGGAGATACTGGGGCGCGGTACCGAGCGGCTGGCGGCGCTGAACGTGGAGGGCGAGGCGGTGGAGGATCTGCTGGACGCCTCCTACGGAGTGCTGGCGCCGGACGCCGCCCGGCTCTACGGCCTGCTGGGCCTGCTGCCCTTCCCCGGGTTCACCTTGGAGAACGCCGCCGTCCTCGCGGACGTGGAGCCGGCCGAGGCCGACCGGCTGCTGGACGCCCTGATCGACGTGCACCTGCTGGAGGAGACGGGGCCGGAGCGGTTCCGCTTCCACGACCTGGTCCGGCTGCACGCCCAGGCGTACGGACGGGAGCTCCGGGACGGCGAGGCCGGCCGTACCGCGCTCGACCGGGTCGTCGACTGGTACCTCGCCTCGACCACCGCCGCGGAGGCGGTCGTCTCGCCGAGCCACCGTACGCTCGCCCGTGACTACCAGGCCCGATCGCATCACCCGGCCCGGGTGTTCGCGGACGACGTACGGGCCCTGGACTGGCTCGACGAGGAACGCGACCGCCTCGCCGGCGTGCTGCGCTGGTGCGAGGAGCTGGGCCGGCCCGCGGCCGCCTGGCAACTCGCCGACGCCATGTGGCCGTTGTTCCTCCGGCTCCGCCCGGCCCGGCTGTGGGTCGAGGCCCACCGGATCGGACTGCGGGCCGCCCGTGCGGTCGGTGACCGCGCCGGCGAGCTGCGGATGCTCACCTCGGGCGGGAACGGCCTGCGGAACGCGGGCGAGGGGGAGGAGGCGGCACGGTGGTTCACCGAGGCCCTCGGACTCGCCCGCGAGACGGACCACCCGCTGGCCCAGGCGGACGCGCTGTACGGGCTCAGCCAGACCCACCGGATGGCCGACCGACTGGACGAGGCCGCCGCGTGCCTGCGCCGGGTGGTGGAGCTCCGGGAGGCCGAGGACTACCTGCGCGGTTCGGCACTCGCCCGGCTGGCGTACGGCGAGGTGCTGCTGCTCGCGGGCCGGCCGGCGGAGGCCGTCGCCGCCACCGAGCGGGCGCACCGCGAGCTGGCCTCGATCGACGACCACTACGAGGCGGCCCGCGCGATGGCCTTCCTGGGATTGGCGCACGGCATGCTCGGCGCCTACGACCTCGCCGACACCTGTCTGGAGGAGGCCCTCGCGGGCTTCCGGGCCCGGCTCTCGGTGCACTGGGAGGCGCGGACGCTGGAGTTCGCGGGGCAGGTCGAGGAACGGCGCGGCCGTCCGGACGTCGCGCGTGCCCGCTTCGAACAGTCCTTGGCCCGCTACCAGGAGGCGCGTGCCACGGCCGAGGCGGCCAGACTGGCCGACCGCCTCGCCGCGTACGCGGACGACTCCGTCGTCACCCGCCGTCCGGACGTACCGGAGGAATGACGAGGCCGGGCCCCGGGACAGCGGCGCTGACCCGGCGGAGTTCGGCCAGCGCCCGGCCGGCCGCCAGCCAGGCGTGCGCCAGCGAGCCGAGGACCGGCGGCGGGACGGGCCCACCGGCCGGGGCGGAGGCCCGCAGGACGAGCCGGTCCCCGTTCCGGGCGAGCACCACCACCGTTCCCGGACGGTGTACGGCCGTGGCCACCGCACACCCGGGATGCGCGGACAGCAGCTCCGCGAGCCGCGCGTGGACATCCGCCTCCGGGACGGGCCCGAGGTGGAGCACGTCGGCGTGCCGGCGCCAGCGGAGACCGTCGGGTTCGGTGAGGTCGAGCACCAGGTGCTCGTCCACGAACCCGGGGCCCGGCCGTTCCGCCGGAGCCGTGGACGCCGGGCACGTGGCCAGCAGCCCGTGGTGGACACCGGGACCGGCTGTCACCCGGGCGTCGAACAGCTCGGTCGCCGAGCTGCCGCAAGCCGACCCGCCGCCCACCGCCGCCGAGCCGCCGCCCACCGCCGACCCGCCGCCCACCGCCGAGGGAACCGGCACCAGCCACACCGTGTGCAGCGCCGCGCTCATCCGGCCCGCCGGGACTCGGCCGCCGCGATCGAGTCCAGCGGGTCGGGCAGCCGCAGCGGTTCCGGATCCGGGGTGTGCGCCGGCTGCCCCAACCCGAGGACGCGGTACAGGAGCCGGCGCGCGTTCCGGTCGAAGCGGCCCGGCTCGGAACTGATCCGGGCGGCGACGGCGGCGTACTCCTCCGGGCGGTACTGCTCCGCGGCGTACCCGAGTTGGTCGACGAGGGGATGTCCGGGGGAGAGCGCGGGCGCGGTGCGGGCGAGCTGCGCGGCCGGCGAGCGCGGGTTGACGTGGCGGTGCGGGTACTCGGCGAGCAGGACCGGGGCGCCGGTCATCGCACCGTACAAGGTGACCGAGCCGTGGTCCCCGATGATGAAGTCGGCGGCGACCAGCAGCGGCCGCCAGTCCACCTCCGGCGGGACGACCGTGACGGCCTCGCGGGCGGTGGCCCGCGCCCAGGAGTGCACCGCGAACGCGCTGTGCGCCGCCGCGATGTTGGGGTGGGTCAGCAGGACGGCACGGTAGCCGTGCCGGGGCAGTTCCGAGGCCAGCCTCGGCAGTACCGCGTCGAGCCGGGTGAAGAGCGAGCCGTCGCCCCAGGTGGAGCAGACCAGTACGAGCTTCTCCTCCGGCCGCAGCCCCAGCGCCGCCCGGTGGCGTTCGCGGTGCGGCAGCGCGGCGGCGATCCGGTCGTAGCACGGGTCGCCGACCACCTCGGCGATCGGGACGGCCTCGGGGCAACTGCGCCGGAGTTCGAGCAGTTCCTCCTCGTGGGCGAGGGCGAAGGAGGCGGGGACGAGCCGCCCCTCCCAGTACAGGTATTCCGGGCCGAGGCCGATGGCCGCCCGCTCGCCGTCCGGGGCGCCGCGCCGGGACAGCTTGATGTTGCCGGCCCCGTGCGGCAGTCGGACGACAGGGCCGTGCAACTGCTCCATCCCCTGCGAGCCGGCGGCCAGCACGAGGTCGAACTCGCGTCGGATCGCCTGCTCCCAGGGCAGTACGGTGCCTCCCAGCGCCCGCAGGACCTCTGCGGCGCCCGGGTTGAACATGTGCGGTGCCACCGTGAACTGCACGTGGACCCGCAGGTCCGAGGCGAGCAGCGAGTAGAAGTCGTGCAGCCGCTTCGCGTACACCAGCGTCTGGGCGACCACCAGCACCTCCTTGCGGTCCCGCAGGGTCTCCCACGGCCCGTTGTTGCTCCAGGCCGTGCTGTCACGCTCCCCGTTCGTCGGCGTGCTGTCCTGTTCCCCGTGCACCAAGGTCATCCTTCTCCCCCTCCTTGATCCCAGGTCGGGGCCGTGTGACGGACCCCGGGGTCGATGGTCTCCGGGCGGTCTGACGGATTCATTGACGAGACCTGGCGGCAGCTTGCGGAAACCTTGTGTCCGCTCCCTGGGGACCGGGAAGGGTACTGAGTTCCTTTACGAGGGGTACTGAGTGCCGTATTCTCTCGGTGGAGCCTCTGACGCCAGTCGAAGAGAGCCGACACGGTATCCCGGTCCAGGTGGCGCTTGTGGTGCGCTCGTCGCGCCCGGGCCGGCTTGGCACTCAGTACCCCCGGCATGCCTGAGGCCATGGATCCAGTGCGTCCATTGCACCCGTGACAGGAGAACCGCTCATGAGCTTGAGGATCGTCGTCTGTGTGAAGTACGTGCCGGACGCGACGGGGGACCGTCGTTTCGCGGACGATCACACCACTGACCGGGAGGGTGTGGACGGCCTCCTGTCGGAGCTGGACGAGTACGGCGTGGAGCAGGCGCTGCGGATCGCGGAGGCGAACGAGGGCGCCGAGGTGACGGTGCTGACGGTGGGTCCGGACGACGCGAAGGACGCGCTGCGCAAGGCGCTGTCGATGGGTGCGGACAAGGCCGTGCACGTGAACGACGACGGCATCCACGGTTCTGACGTGATCGGGACGTCGGCGGTTCTGGCGAAGGCGCTGGAGGAGACCGGGTTCGATCTGGTGATCGGCGGGATGGCGTCGACGGACGGGACGATGGGTGTGCTGCCGGCGCTGCTGGCGGAGCGTCTGGGTGTGCCGCAGGTGACGCTGCTGTCGGAGGTGTCGGTCGAGGGCGGTGTGGTGCGGGGGCGTCGGGACGGTGACGCGGCGACCGAGCTGGTCGAGGC
>NZ_JBHUAF010000270.1:0-11703 GCF_042789895.1 Kitasatospora sp. NPDC056783 | reverse complement strand
GGGCCTGCAGCGCGTGCCAGAGCTTCCGCCGTACCGAGGAGCCGGCCCAGTGCAGCGGATGCCGGCGACTCGTGCGGTTGAAGAAGGGCTACTGCCGTCTGTGCTGGCACCAGGCGAGCCAGGACGCCAAAGATCAAGTCACCGTACTGAAGCCATACTTGGAACAGGTGCGGCATCATCAGCTGTTCCTGATCAACCTCCACCGTCCGCGCTGCCCGGGCCCGCCGCGCGGCAAGCGCCGGGGACGGCCCCGGCTTCCCGACCCCGCCCCGGCGCTTCCGTCGGCCTCCGGCTGGGTCCAGCCGACTCTGTTCGAGGCCCGCCGCGACTTCACCCGGTTCGACCGCCGGGAGCACGCGCGGCTCGACAACCCATGGCTGGCCTGGGCCCGGCACGTCGCCCACAGCCTCGGCGAGGCCCACGGCTGGCCCCGAGGCGTTTGCCTGGGCGTCGACCGGGCCCTGGTCATCGTGTTGTCCGGCCACACCGACTGCGACATCATCCGGCACACCGAGCTGTTCCCGGCCCTGCGGCCCCGAGGACTCAGCGTCGAACGCACCGTGGAAGTACTCGACCGCATCGGCGTCTTCCTCGATGATCGGCCGTCCTCCTTCGACCTGTGGCTGGAGTCCAAGCTCGACGGCCTCGCGGCCGGTATCAGGCGCGACGTTCAGGACTGGGCCCGGCTCCTGCACGACGGCGGCACCCGGTCCCAGCCCCGGGACGTGGCAACCGTCTGGGGCTACCTCAACCGGCTACGGCCGGTGCTGCTGGAGTGGTCGAACCGCTACGACCACCTGCGCGAGGTCACCCGCGACGACGTCCTCGCCCACTTGGAAACCGTCCACGGCTCCCAGCGCAAGCACACCCTGGTCGCCCTGCGGTCGCTGTTCACCCGGGCCAAGAAGAACGGCACGATCTTTAAGAACCCGACCAGCCGCATCCGGGTCGGCCAACAGGAGAACGGCGTCATCCAGCCCCTGGAATCCGAGGACGTCCGGTCCTCCGTCGCCGCGGTGACCCGCCCGGCGGACCGGCTGATCCTCGCCCTCGCGGCCGTCCACGCCGCCCGACCCGGTGCGATCCGCCGGCTCCAGCTCGACGACCTCGACATCGGCAACCGCCGGCTCGCCATCAACAGCCGCGTCCGGCCCCTGGACGAGCTCACCCTGCAGACGGCCCTGGCCTGGCTGGAGCACCGGCGACGGCGCTGGCCCTACACCGCCAACCCGCACCTGCTGATCAACAAGCAGACCGCCCTGGAGAGCGGCCCCATCAGCGGCGTCTCCATCTCCACCGCGCTTCGCGGCCAGACCGCAACCCTCGAACGACTCCGCGTCGACCGCCAGCTCGAAGAAGCGCTCGTCCACGGCCCCGACCCGCTCCACCTCGCCGAGGTCTTCGGCCTGGACGAGAAGACCGCCATCCGCTACGCGGACTCCGCCCGGGCCCTGCTGGAGCACGCCGCCGAAGCCGATCCGGCGAGTTGGTCCCGGACTCCTTCCTCTGTCCCCGGGGATTAAAAGATCGTTTCAGAATGACTTTCGAAGGCGCCGGAGGCAGATGATGCTGCAGGCGAGGTCGAGTAGTCCCTGGTGGAGGTCGGCGCGTCGCTCGTAGCGGGTGCGGAGGCGCTTGAACTGGTGGAGCCAGGCGAAGGCGCGCTCTACGACCCAGCGCACCTTGCCGAGTCCGGAACCGTGGGCGACGCCGCGTCGGGCGATCATCGGCTTGATGCCGCGCTTCCACAGCAGGCGGCGGTACTTGTCGAAGTCGTAGCCCCGGTCGGCGAACAGCCGCCGGGGCCTGCGCCGCGGGCGTCCTCGCAGTCCTCGAATCGGCGGGATCGCGTCCAGCAGGGGCAGCAGCTGGGTGATGTCGTGGCGATTGCCTCCGGTGAGCGTCACGGCGAGCGGGGTGCCACAACGGTCCACGATCACATGGTGCTTGGAGCCAGGGCGGGCGCGGTCGACGGGCGATGGGCCGACATGATCCCCCCTTTGAGGGCCCGGACGTGCGAGCCGTCCACGGCGCAGTCGTCCAGGTCCAGCAGGTCCGCGCGGCGCAGTTCGGTCAGCAGTGCGGTGTGCAGGCGGGGCCAGACGCCGGCCTCGGTCCAGTCCCGCAGTCGACGCCAGGCCGTGACTCCGGAGCAGCCCACGGTCTGCGCGGGGACATCGCGCCTGCGACACCGGTCCGCAGCACATAGATGATGCCGGCCAGGGCCGCCCGGTCGGGGACGCGCAGCCGCCCGGGATGGCGATGGCGTCGTTCGGGAGCGGGCGGCAACAGCGGAGCCACCCGCTCCCACAGGTCATCCGGCACAAGATCAACACGCACCCGGACACCCTGCCAACTAAGATTGTTGAGCACAAGAGCGCAGCTCAACTCATTTTGAAACGATCAGTAAGTAATCGACGAGTAAGTTGTCGGAAGTGAGGTGACGTCGCCGGAGGAGGGTCAGCCGGCGGGGTGGCGCTGGCCGGTGCGGCGATCGAACACCCACGAGTGTGCTTCGGGCGGTTCGCCGCAGTCGGTGCAGACGCCGGGGCGCAGGAGCCCCTCGAAGTAGGTGTGAGCGAAGCTGCCGGGGCCGTCGTAGTCGCGTTGCGCGGCTCTCAGGCAGTCCCGGCCGGACCAGCAGCGGCCGCAGCAGTCGTGACCGAAGATGGTCGGGTCCACCTTCTTGCTGCACCCCTGGTGACTGCACACGTAGTAGCCGCCTGCGTGGTTGGTCCACGAGCGGGTGGGTGGATCGGTGTCCTCCTCCTCGACCGCGTCGGCCGAAGTGGCGCGGGTGTTGGAAGAAGCGATGAGGCATCCGACCACCGCTGCCGCCACAGCGCCGATCACGATCACACCCGCTTTGCCACCGGGCCCGAGGCGGTTCCATCTGTCAGCGATACGCTGACGCAGGGGCTTCTCCCTATCGCTGCCTTCTGGCGACGAGTCGAAAGGCCGAGGAGCACCGCTCGGAGAGCGGGATGTTGTATCGTCCGGCGCTGCCATCTGACAGGTCGTCCTCTCTGCTCTGGGAACCGGCAGTTTAGAGGCATGCCGGGCCTTGACTACCTTGCACCGTGGGTCAGAGATAGGGGATACAGGTCGAGTTGGCCGCGAACCCACGGGCCCCTCCCCCAGATTCAGGGCATCGCACCTGCGGGTTCGTGGTGAAGAACCTTCGGTTTCCGTGAACCCACGGGCTTCTGGGGGTCCAGCCAAGGTGAGCCCCAAAGGGGCAGTGGGATGATCTTGGAGGTGTGAGCCCGCCCCCGGGCTTACCACCGAGGGCTTGGCCCTGTCCCGGGTTCCGTTGTTCTGATCCTTCACCAGTGCCGACGCCGCGATGATCCCGCGCGGACGTGTACGGCGCGTCCGGCACGGGTGGGCATCAGGTGGGGTGGGGATGACTTCGATCGAGCGGACCGCGTACCCGCGGTTCAAGCGGCTGATCACCGCGCGCGAGCTGCATGTGTTCTTCACCCCGTCCGAGGAAGAGCGGGCGTGGGCGGGGGAGTCCGCAGACTCCGACGAGCACCAGCTCTTGCTGCTGCTGGCGCTGAAGTCGTACCAGCGGATGGGCTGCTTCCCGAAGGCGCACGACGTGCCGGACCAGGTGATGGAGTTCGTGCGCCGGGCGGCGGAGCTCCCTGAGGACACCCTGCCGGTGTACGGCTCGGAGCGGACGGCCAAGAGCCAGCGGAGCATGGTCCGCCAGCGGTGCGGGATGCGCTACGACGGGCCGGGCGCCCGGGCGCTGGCCGAGGAGACGATACGGGTCGAGGCCGCGTCGAAGAACAACCCGGCGGACCTGATCAACATCGCGCTGGAGAAACCGGTGGAGGCCGGGCTGGAGATCCCCCGGTTCTCCACCCAGGACGCGATGGCCTCCACCGTGCGGGCCCGGGTGAACGAGGAGATCCTGGCCGGCATCCGGGAGCGGATGACCGAGGACGAGCGGGCGCGGCTGCTGGGCCTGGTCGACGTCGTCGGCCTGGACGGGCGGACGCTGTTCAACGCGCTCAAGCACAACCCCGGCCGGGCGACCTGGTCGACTTCAAGCGCCTCAAGGGCCACCTGACGTGGGTCGACGGCCTCGGTGAGACCGGCAAGTGGCTGGAGTCGGTGGCGACGGGGAAGGTCGCGGACTTTGCCGGCGAGGCGGAGGCCCAGGACGCCGCGACGCTCAAGGACTACACCGCCCGCCGCCGGGTCGCGCTGATCGCCTGCCTGGCTGCGAAGGCGAGGATGCGGGCCCGCGACGACCTGACGACGATGTTCTGCAAGCGGATGGCGGGCAAGGCGAAGAAGGCCCGCGAGGAGTTGGAGGAGATCCGGCGCCAGCAGCAGGAGATCGTGGAGAGGCTGGTCGCCAACTACCGCACCTTGCTGCAGCAGGTCGACGTCGGCGGTCCCGCGCAGAGCGCGCGGGCGAAGGCCGCCGCGCTGACCAAGCAGGCGCTGGACGCGCTGGAGGGCCTGGACGAGGAGTCGAGCGCGGCCGAGGCCGTGGCGAAGCTGGAGGGCCGGGTCTCGCCCGCCCTGCTGACGCTGGCCGAGGGGCTGATGGTGCAGGCGAACGGGCTCGCTTCGCTCACCGCGGCGGTGGAGGGGCTTGGCGGGTTCGACGCCCAGTACGCGCAGATCGAGCGGGTCTCCGCGCACCACGGCGACAACTGGGAGGTGCTGCTGCACGGGCACCTGAAGGCGGACCGGCCGGTGATGTTCGACCTGACCGACGTGATCGAGCTGAAGGCGACCAGCGAGGACTCCTCCGTGCTGGACGCCCTCGCACACGCCAAGGCCCACCGGGCGATGGTGCGCGACTTCATCCCCGACCGCGACGCGGACGGCCGCAAGGTGGACGTCTCCTTCGCCACGCAGAACTGGCAGAAGGCGATTCGCGACCGGCGCCGGCCCGGGCACTTCGTGCGCCGTCACGTCGAGGCGATGGTGTTCTACTACCTCGCCGACGAACTCCGCACCGGCGACGTCGCGGTGATCGGCTCGGAGGAGTACGCCGACTGGTCCGAGCAACTGCTGCCCTGGGAGCAGGTGGAGGCCAAGCTCCCGGAGTACCTGGTGGAGGTCGGCCTGGTCGCGCCGGGCGAGCAGGTGCCGTTCGACGGCCGGGCCCTGGTCGCCCAGCTGCGCGGGCGCCTGAGCGCGGCGGCGGCCGCGGCGGACGGCGAGTACCCGGACAACGACGAGCTGTTCATCGATCCCGACTCCGGGGTGCCCAAGCTCAAGGCCCGCCGGGCGGAGAAGCCGCGCCGCAGCGCGCTGGTGCTGGAGCAGGCGATCAAGGAGCGGATGCCTGAGCGGACCCTGCTGGGGATCGTGGCTCGCACCGCGTACTGGATCGAGTGGTGGCACCGGTTCGGGCCGGCGTCCGGCAACGACCCGAAGCTGAAGGACCCGTTCGGCCGGTACGTGATCACGACGTTCGTGAAGGGCACGAACATGACCTTCGCCGAGGCCGCCCGGCATATCGCCGGCGTCTCCGGCCACGAACTGTCCGTCGCGGCCCGGCGGCACGTCACCACGGCGAAGCTGAACGAGGCGATCGGCGACGTGGTGGACCGGCACGCCCAGCTCGACCTGTCCCGGGCGTGGGGCAACGGCACCACCGCAGCCGCCGACGGCACCCACATGGACACCTACCTCGACAACCTGCTCGCCGAGACGTCCGTGCGCTACGGCGCGGTCGGCGGCATCGCCTACCACCACGTCTCCGACCTGTACATCGCGCTGTTCACGCACTTCGTGCCGTGCGGGGTGTGGGAGGCCGTCTACATCATCGAGGGCCTGCTGAAGAACACCTCCGAGGTGAAGCCCACCACGATCCACGCGGACACCCAGGGCCAGAGCTTTATGTGGACAGTTCAAGTTGATCATCCCTCAGCCCGGGGTCTTGCCGTAATACGGCCTGATGGTCGTGCCCAGTTTTCGCTGGATCGACCGAAGGGTCCGGATCGTCGACTCGTCGCTGAGGCCCGTGGTGGTGGACCACTCGACCCCGGACCCCATGAGGTCGCTGACGAACACGATCTCGGCTGCGAGTAGGGCACGGGCCCAGTCGACCTGGGCGAGCGGGACATCGTCGGTGAGCGCGAGTCGCAGCCTGCGGCACTGGTCGAGCAGGTCGCGCTCGTCTGTGAAGCCCATGCCCACGGCGAGTTGATCGCTGGAGTGGGCCGGGCCGCCCCATTCGGCCAGTGCCCGCCGGAGCAGTTTGATCTCGTCGTCGGCGAGCAGTTCGCTTCCCGCCGCCTCGTTTCCCACCATCACCCGGATCCTTCCCATGTCGTCGGGCCGTTGAGCCACCGTGTCGCACCGCTCTACCACGGCCACGCGGAGGAGTATCCGCTCTTTCTTGATCCGCCGTCACGGGGCTCCGCGTTGAAAACCGGGGTCGCCGGGGCGCCCCGGGGCCTGCAGCGAGAGTTCAAATCGATCGACCTCCGGCGATTCGTCAGGGCCGTCAAGCGGTTCGTTGAGGTCGGCAAGCAGCTTCTCGATGCGCTGGCTGGTGCAGCGATGCCGTTCAACCTCGCGGTCCCAGCCGCGCTCGGCTGCGTCCAGGGCGAGGGTTTGTTCGACACGGCGGCGCGTCCGTAGCCGCGGCGCGTAGTCGGGTGTGGTGACGAACTTGGCGCAGGTCAGATAGAGGTCGCACTCGCACGGACCCTCGGCGGGCAGGCGCAGGCACCGGCCGAGTTCCAGCTCGGTCTTCAAGAAATTCGTCTTGAGCCAGTCGATCGAGGTGTCCGGCAGGGCGCCGGTCCTGAGCTCCTCGGCGGCCGGGCCCGCGATCATCGCTCCGGGCCCGAGGACGGCGCGGTAGCCGTGGAGGACCTCCTGGTCGCTGACCTGCGCGTAGACGAGGGCCATGCTCACGGAGGTGTGTCCGAGCACCTTCATGATGGTGTGCAGCTTCGCACCGCGTTCGGCGAGTTGAGTACCGACCGTGTGGCGGAACCGGTGGGCCGAGACGGTACCGCGTCCGGCGCCGCCACGGCCGCCCGGACGGACCAGTCCGGCAGCCTTGCAGGCGTCCTGGATCGGGGTCTCGAACAGGTAGTAGGTCGACAGCAGCTTGCGGTGGCTCATGAACAGGTAGCGGACCTCCTCGCCGGTGCGCTCGTCGGTGAAGGGCCGCTCGGGCGCGTTCTTCCGGAGGTCGATGACCGTCTGCAGGGCGGTAGCGGCGTCCTCGTGCAGCGGGACGACGCGCTCTCGGTAGGTCTTGCGGCCGGACAGCCGCAGCCGCGAGGTGCCGTCGGGGTAGCGGTCCAGGCAGTCGATCGGGAGGCGCTGAATCTCGGTGCGGCGGGCCCCGGGCCAGCGGGCCACCAGCAGGGCGGCGCGCTGGAACGGGCAGGCGAGTGCCTCAATGGCCGGCATCAGCTTGTCGAGTTCATGGTCGGGGATGAAGCGGGGCACCTTCTGGGGGTACTTGGGTGCGTCGCCCGTGCCGATGAGGGTGTGGCCGGGCACGTCGGCGTACTGCCAGACCGCGGTGTCTCGGAAGAACTGGGACAGCCCGGAGATCCGCTGGATCCGCGACATCACGCCCAGCGGCTTACCGGTCCTCTCCGTCGGGGCCTGGGCGATGTGACCGATCCAGCCGAGGCAGTGCTCCCGGGTGACGTCAGCGAAGGTGGTGATCTCCGGATGGTTCTCGCCGAGCCAGACGCCGAACACGCGCACCGCGAGCTCCAGCTTGTCGACCGTTGACGGAGCGTCGGTCAGTTTTCGGGCCGCCAGCCACTTCTGGGCCACCGCCAGCATGCGCGGCGGCAGGTCCATCGGCGGCTTCCACGACGGCATCAACTTGCGAGGCTGGGCGGCCACCTGGCCGCGGTGGAACAGCACGACCTGCAACTGGTGCAGATGCGTCACCCACTGCTTGGAGGCGTTATCGCGGTAGCCCTGCGCCGACGGGTAGAAGCGGTGCAGGTCCTCGCGTTCGCTGAACAACCGGACCGCTTCGAGCGCTTCCGCGATGTGCCCCTCAGTGATGTCCTCGGCGCGCGTCAGGCCGGCGTGCAGGGCTCCGGCTGACCGTCCAGTTCATCGCCTGCCTGGCCGAACCCGCGGCGTATCCGAGCGCGACGGCCTCCTCGATCAGGGCGCCCGTGCCCAGGTCGATGCCCAGCTCGGCGGCCGGGTCGATGACCCGCAGCTGCCCGGCGCCCAGCATCCACGGGTAGTCGAAAGCGATGTGCCCGCGCAGAGCGAGGAACAGCAGGTAGGGGCGGGCCCGGAAGGAAACCGGGAGGGAGGGTGCTGTGTGGGGTTCGCCCGGCAGCCGGCCGACCCGTTCCACCAGCGGGGCAGCGAACCAGTCGGTCATGTTCGGCCAGCGCTGCATGAACACGCGGTAGTGCCGCAGCTTGGCACCGCGGTAGCCCGGGTGGATGTCCTGCCCGTTCACGAACGCGAGGTACTCGGCCTCGGGACAGTGCCTCGCTGGCCGCCAGACACGCTGCGAGGGCACCGCAAGCTGGGCGGCGGTGGAGACCGCTCCGGCCCTCACGTGTCGGCTCCGTCGCGGCCCAGTTGGTCGAGCGCCCTGTGATAGTCGGCGACGACGGCCGGATCGGAGACCCGTAATGGTGGAGTCGGATATTGGAACCTCCGGAATAGGTGGGTCTACTCGTCGAGGTACCGGTGTCTGACGTCGGCAGGCGAGACGAAGAGCTGGCCCTCGCGGACCTGCCACTCGGCCGCCCCATCGACCTCGTGGCTGGCAAGGAACAGGCCCTGGACGAGGTCCCCGTCGTCGTCGGAAGCCGGGATCCGGGCGATTTCTCTGAGCTGGTTCAGGAACCAGTCCAGAGCCGACTCGCGAATGTCGGCGCCGTAGAAGATGTAGTGGGTCCAGTTGATGTGCTGCCGCGGTGTGCCCCATCCGTTGGAGTAGTGATCGTCGGCGTGGGACGAGATGATCTCCTGGATGCTGGCGAGTTGTGTCTCGTTGCACTCCAGCCAGCCTCTGACCGATACGTAAACGCCCATGACATGTCCTTTCTGTAGTCGTCAGTCCTGGGATGTGAGCCGTCGGCTGACGTCGGCCGCGTAGGTGCCCCAGTCGCCGGCTGCGGCTCGCTGCCATTTGACGGCGACGGTGATGTCGATGCCGAGAGTCCGGGCAAGGACTGCGGCGGGGAGTTCGGCGGCGAGCTGGAACAGGGCGGTCGAGCGGGTCTCGGCGAGTCGGATGCCGAGTTTGCGGAGGCGTTCGCCCATGGCCCAGACGCTGATCGGACGGCCGGGCTGGCCGCCGGGGAACAGCCAGGGCGAGTCCATGCGTGCGAGGACGGCGTGACTGCGGCGGACCGTGGCCTGCTGGATGGCCAAGTCTGCGACGAGGTCGGGCAGTTGGACCGGGACTTCGCCGAGTCGGATGCGGACCGCTCCGTCGGTCTGCTCGATGTGGTCGACGGTCAGGCGGGAGATCGCTGCGGGCCACTGGGCATAGAGGAGCAAGAGCAGGCCGGCGAGGCGGTCTTCGGTTCGGATGGTGTCGTCGTGGAGCAGACGGCGGGCCGTGGTCCAGCGGGCCTCGTCGTCCATCGGCCGGGAGGGGCCGTTCCATCGAACGGCTGGGAAGCTGAGGTCGCGGGCGATCTTCTGGGAGAGAGCCCAGCGCACGAAGTTGCCTGCTTCCCGGCGGTGGCGGACGTCGTCGCTGGTCATCCAGCGTTCGAGGTCGATCTGGCGGCAGGTGGCGAGAGTCAGGTTTTGGTCGTCGAGCCAGTCGAGGAGGTGGACGGCTGCCCGCAGATGCTGGCGGACGACCGTGAGCTGGGTGTGCGTGATGTCCTTGCCGCGGCTGCGGCGGCGAAGGCGCCGCAGCAGGTGCCAGGTCGCGTATCGGTGCAGGACCTTGCGCCCCTCGACGGTCGCGTGGGAGGCGACGAGATCTCTGACGTGCCGTTCGAGGCGGACCATCTGCTCGTCCCGCTGTGGGAGCGTGCCGGTGGCCACCAGCACGCTGCGGATGTGCTCGACGACCTTGCCTTCCGGGAGTTCGTCCAGAGCCTCATGGGTCAGCGTGTCAGCGATCACGAAATTCCCCAGCTGGGGTGGTTTCAGCGTCACGCAATTCCCCACCTTCACGGTCACGTAATTCCCCATGGGGACGGTGACCGCGAGGCGGTGGCGCGACTCTCTCCGGCAGCCTGGCTGAGGCCGGGGATCGTTGCCGGGGATGGGTAGGTTTTCCCTGGTTCGGGTGGTTTGAGCCTCTGGTTGTGCCTCACACCGAGTTCTTCTGATTCCCCATGGGCATGGCGGAGTTCGGGTTGAGGGTCGTGGTCATCGCGGAGTCGCACGTGTCCCTCGATCTACGGACCGAGAGGTCGACGGGCACACCGGATGACAAGGAGAACGTTCACCGTGGTCGACATCATCGAGATCTACGTCCACTGGTACGCGGGCCGCTCGAAGAGCCAGCTCGGCGCGTCACTGGGGGTGGACCGCAAGACGGTCAGGAAGTACTTGGCGCCGGCGGAGGCAGCCGGGATCACCCCGGGCGGGCCGCCGATGAGCGAGGCGGACTGGGCCAAGCTGATCAAGAGCTGGTTCCCGGATCTGGCGGACCGGCGGCTGAACCAGCTCACCTGGCCGGAGCTGGACCAGCACCGGGACTACATCAAGAGCCTGCTGGGGACGGTCACCGTCACCACGATCCACCAACGTCTGCGCGACGAGCACAAGTTGAAGGCATCAGTCTCTTCTTTGCGCCGGTGGGTGCACGCCTCGCTGCCGGACGAGGCGGCCAGGTCGCGGGTCACCGTGCTGCGGGACGAGGTCGAGCCGGGTTCGGAGGCTCAGATCGACTACGGGTTCATGGGTCAGTGGACGAACCCGGGCACCGGCAAGCGGCATCGGGTCTGGGCGTTCGTGATGGTGCTGCCGTGCTCGCGGCACATGTTCGTGCGCCCCGTGCTGCACATGAACCAGCACGCCTGGACTGAGGCTCACGTCGAGGCCTTCCGGTTCTTCGGCGGCGTCCCGCGCCGGCTGGTGCCGGACAACCTGCGCACGGGGGTCGACAGGCCCGACCTCTACGACCCGAAGATCAACAGAGCGTATGCCGAACTCGCCACCTACTACGGGGCGTTGGTGGACCCGGCGAGAGCCTTGCATCCGAAGGACAAGCCGCGGGTCGAGCGGCCCATGCCCTACATTCGTGACTCGTTCTGGAGCGGGCGCCAGTTCACCTCCATCGAGCACATGCAGGCCGAAGCCGTCACCTGGGCCCAGAACGTCGCCGGCAGACGCCAGTGCCGACCGCTGGGCGGAGCCAGCCCGCTGTCGGTGTTCGAGGCCGTCGAGGCCCAGGCCCTGCTGCCGCTGCCGGACACGCCGTTCGTGCTGGCCCGCTGGTCCACCGCGACGGTCGGCCCCGACATCCACATCAAGGTCGGCCACACCCTCTACTCGGTCCCCTGGAAGCTGATCGGCCGGCGCGTCGATGTCCGCTCCACCGCGACCATGGTCCAGGTGTTCCACGACGGTGAGCTGGTCAAGACCCACGCCGCCCTCGAACAGGGCAAGCGCACCGACAAGAGCGACTACCCGCCGGAGAAGATCGCCTTCCAGATGCGCACGCCGATCTGGTGCCGCACCCAGGCCGCTGAGGTCGGCGAAGCCTGCGGCATGGTGATCGGCCAGCTGCTGGAGGTCAAC
>NZ_JBHUAF010000269.1:0-11805 GCF_042789895.1 Kitasatospora sp. NPDC056783 | reverse complement strand
CGCCGTTGTCCGTCCCCGCCCGGCCGTATCACGTACGCCGGTTCTCCTGCGCCGAGCTCCGGTGCACGCCCTCCCGACGGGAGGGAGAGCGGTCAGTCGTACCCGCGTTCGGAGGGGATGCCTACCCTCCTCAGCGCGAGTCGCTGCCCGCCGACTCGATGGCGGCGCGGCCTGCCTCCAGGCGCGCCACCGGGATCCGGAAGGGGGAGCAGGAGACGTAGTCCAGCCCCACCTCGTGGAAGAAGTGGACCGAGTCCGGGTCGCCGCCGTGCTCGCCGCAGACGCCGAGCTTGAGGTCGGGGCGAGTGGCCCGGCCGGCCTCGACGGCGTGCTTGACCAGCGAGCCGACGCCGTCGCGGTCGATGGTCTCGAACGGGGAGACCCCGAAGATGCCCTTCTCCAGGTAGGCGGTGAAGAACGAGGCCTCCACGTCGTCCCGGGAGAAGCCCCAGACCGTCTGGGTCAGGTCGTTGGTGCCGAAGGAGAAGAACTCGGCGGCCTCGGCGATCTGCCCGGCGGTCACCGCGGCGCGCGGCAGCTCGATCATGGTGCCGAGCTTGATGTCCAGCGCCACGCCGGTGGACTGGGCGACCTCGGCGAGCACCCGCTCGCACTCGTCGCGGACCAGCTCCAGCTCCTGGACGGTGCCGACCAGCGGGATCATCACCTCGGGGCGAGGGTCCGCGCCCGCCAGCTTGCGCTCGGCGGCGGCCTCGGCGATGGCCCGGACCTGCATGCCGAACAGGCCGGGGATGACCAGGCCGAGGCGGACGCCGCGCAGGCCGAGCATCGGGTTCTGCTCGTGCAGCTTGTGCACCGCCTGGAGCAGCCGCAGGTCGTTCTCGTTCGGGTCCTTGCGGGCCTCGGCGAGGGCGACGCGCACCGACAGCTCGGTGATGTCCGGCAGGAACTCGTGCAGCGGCGGGTCCAGCAGGCGAACGGTGACCGGCAGGCCGTCCATCGCCTGGAAGAGCTCCAGGAAGTCGCCCTTCTGGAGCGGCAGCAGGGTGGAGAGGGCGAGCTCGCGGTCCTTGTCGTTGTCCGCCAGGATCAGGTGCTCGACCTCCTTGCGGCGCTCCTCGCCGAGGAACATGTGCTCGGTGCGGCACAGGCCGATGCCCTGGGCGCCGTAGCGGCGGGCGCGCGAGCCGTCCTCGGCGTTGTCCGCGTTGGCGCGCACGGCCAGCCGGCGGCGGCCGTCGGCGTGCGACATCAGCCGGTGCACGGCCTGGACCAGTCCGCCCTGGACGTCGGCGCCGGCGTGCAGGGTGCCCTCGAAGTACTCGACCACCGGGGACGGCAGGACGGGCACCTCGCCCAGGTAGACCTTGCCGGTGGCGCCGTCGATCGAGACGATGTCGCCCTCGTGGATCACCTGGCCGTCGGCGGTGGTGAAGCGGCGGGCCTTGGTGTCGACCTCCAGTTCCTCGGCGCCGCAGACACAGGTCTTGCCCATGCCGCGGGCGACCACGGCCGCGTGCGAGGTCTTGCCGCCGCGCGAGGTCAGGATGCCCTCGGCGGCGATCATGCCGTCCAGGTCGTCCGGGTTGGTCTCGCGGCGGACCAGGATGACCTTCTCGCCGGAACGGGACCACTTGACGGCGGTGTACGAGTCGAACACGACCTTGCCGATGGCGGCGCCCGGCGAGGCGGCCAGGCCCCAGGCGATCTGCTCCGACTCGGCGTTCGGGGCGAAGCGGGGGAACATCAGCTGCGACAGCTGGCCGCCGGTGACCCGCATCAGGGCCTCGTCCAGGTCGATCAGGCCCTGGTCGACCAGCTGGACGGCGATCCGGAAGGCCGCCGCGGCGGTGCGCTTGCCGACGCGGGTCTGGAGCATCCAGAGCTTGCCGCGCTCGA
Organism: Kitasatospora sp. NPDC056783; assembly: GCF_042789895.1. Classification (NCBI taxonomy): domain Bacteria; kingdom Bacillati; phylum Actinomycetota; class Actinomycetes; order Kitasatosporales; family Streptomycetaceae; genus Kitasatospora; species Kitasatospora sp. NPDC056783. Next base: position 9,945 of record NZ_JBHUAF010000269.1, on the reverse strand, counting down.
TGGTGAACTCGATGTCGCAGAGGTCGCGGTAGTGGTTCTCGAGCTTCTGCATGATCGCCATCAGCTCGTCGTACGACTTCTTGTCGAGCTTCTCCAGCTCGGCCAGCGACAGGGTGTTGCGGATGCCGGCGACGACGTCCTCGCCCTGGGCGTTGGACAGGTAGTCGCCGTAGACGCCCTGGGTGCCCGTGGAGGGGTCGCGGGTGAAGGCGACGCCGGTGCCGGAGTCCTCGCCGAGGTTGCCGAAGACCATGGTGCAGACGTTGACCGCGGTGCCCAGATCGTTCGGGATGCGCTCCTGGCGGCGGTACAGCCGGGCGCGGTCGCCGTTCCAGGAGTGGAAGACGGCGTGGATGGCGAGGTCCATCTGCTCGCGCGGGTCCTGCGGGAAGGCCCGGCCGGTCTCGCGCTCGACGATGCCCTTGAACACCTCGACCAGGCCCCGGAGGTCGGCGGCGTCCAGGTCCAGGTCGTTGGTGGTGCCCTTGGCGTGCTTGGCCTCGTCCAGGGCCTCCTCGAACAGCTCGCCGTCGACGCCCAGCACGGTCTTGCCGAACATCTGGACCAGGCGGCGGTAGGAGTCCCAGGCGAAGCGCTCGTTGCCGGACTGCGCGACGAGGCCGGTCACCGAGGCGTCGGAGAGGCCGATGTTGAGGACGGTGTCCATCATGCCGGGCATGGAGAACTTCGCACCGGAGCGCACCGAGACGAGGAGGGGGTTGTCGGCCTGGCCGAGCTTCTTGCCCATCTCCTGCTCGAGCGCGTCCAGGTGGGCGCTGATCTCCTCGTGCAGCGAGGCCGGCTCGGTGCCGGTCTCCAGGAAGACCTTGCACGCCTCCGTGGTGATGGTGAACCCCGGGGGGACGGGGAGGCCCAGGTTGGTCATCTCGGCCAGGTTCGCGCCCTTGCCGCCAAGAAGATCCTTGAGGTCCTTGTTTCCTTCGGTGAAGGAGTAAACAAACTTCTGCTGGGACGGCACGGGTCGGTCTCCTCGTACGCGGTTGCCCTGACGCCGGAGAACATACCCATTTCGAAGGCTCTTCTCTGCCCTGAATAGGCCACCCGAGACTGGTACCGATCGGTAACCCACTAGATCGAATGCGCATAAAGGCGTTCACCTCTGTTGGTGAAATCGTCCGCCTGACGCGAGCCATTGTTCAATTCTTGAAGACAAGGCGACTCGAAGACCGTACGATCCGGACGCACGGTAGCGACCGTGGGTCCGCCGCGACGCTCCGGCTTGATTTCCTGCAACCGGATCGCCCGATCACCGGCCGACCGGGTTCGGAAAGCGATCCACGGTCGACCTGTCCACTTCGTCCACTGACCGACCGTCAGCCTCCGGCGCGTGTGGCAAGCGTCACGAGGGCGTCTCATCGATCGAACGCGCACGGCCTCCGCCGATCGTCGCACAGCGTCCGGGGTCGTGCCCGTTGAGTGAGTTTCGAGCGCCAAAAAGGAGCCCTCTTGTCCAGGATGGACAAGAGGGCCCTGACCCAGTGGCCACCGGCCCCGAAGGGCCTTTTTCGCCACTGCGTACAGATCATCCGCCAGAGGTGTCCGATTCGGCGTCGGCACCCGGCCGGGCGCAGTCGTACGGATCGTCCAACCAGCCCTCCGGCAGGACCACCCGGTTGTTGCCGCTGGTCCGCCCGCGCGGGCCGTCCGCACCGGCCGGCCAGGCCTGGGACTGCTCCACCTCGGACAGGGTTTCGGCCAGTTCGGCCAACGAGGAGGAGCCGGCCAGCCTCACCCGCAGCTCGGAGCCGACCGAGAAGCCCTTGGTGTACCAGGCGACGTGCTTGCGGAAGTCGATCACACCGCGCGCCTCGTCCCCGATCCACTCGCCGAGCAGCTGCGCGTGGCGCACCATCGCCTCCGCCACGTAGCCGAAGTCGGGGCGGGCGTAGTCCACGTCGCCCTCGAAGATCGCGACCAGGTCCCTGAACAGCCACGGGCGGCCCAGGCAGCCGCGGCCCACCACCACGCCGTCGCAGCCGGTCTCGCGCATCATCCGCAACGCGTCGTCGGCCGACCAGATGTCCCCGTTGCCCAGCACCGGGACGTGCGCCGGGACGGACTCGCGCAGCCGGGCGATCGCCGACCAGTCGGCCGTCCCGCCGTAGTGCTGGGCCGCGGTGCGTCCGTGCAGGGCGATCGCGGCCACGCCCTCCTCGGCGCCGATCCGCCCGGCGTCCAGGTAGGTGAGGTGGTCGTCGTCGATGCCCTTGCGCATCTTCATGGTCACCGGCAGGTCGCCCGCGTTGGCCACGGCCTCGCGCAGGATCTCGCGCAGCAGGTTGCGCTTGTACGGCAGCGCCGAACCGCCCCCCTTGCGGGTGACCTTGGGGACGGGGCAGCCGAAGTTGAGGTCGATGTGGTCGGCCAGGCCCTCCTCGGAGATCATCCGGGCGGCCTTGCCGACGGTCACCGGGTCCACCCCGTACAGCTGGATCGAGCGCGGCTTCTCGCTCGGGTCGAACCTGATCAGCTGCATGGTCTTGGCGTTGCGCTCGACCAGCGCCCGGGTGGTGATCATCTCCGAGACGTACAGGCCCTTGCCACCGCTCTGCTCCCGGCACAGGGTGCGGAACGGCGCGTTGGTGATGCCGGCCATCGGCGCCAGCACGACGGGCGGCCACACCTGGATCGGGCCGATGTCGAGCGGCGCGAACTCGGTGTCGGACGCGGTGGGTGCGGGCGTGGCTGTCATGCGCGGCTGACCTCGGGTACAGGGGGGACGGGACTCTCCATTGTCCCCCACCCGGGTGAGCGGCCACCGCCGCCGGAGCGGGGCGCCCCCGCTAGGGCGCCGACGGCGGCCGCGGGGGTTCGGCCGGCTGCGAGGACCCGGCCGGCTCCGGCGGCGCGGTCGACGAGGACGGGACGATCGAGACCGAACCGGAGACGACCTCGGTGTGCACCCGGTTCGGGCTGGCGGGGTCCTGCAACAGCGGTTCGATGTGGCCGTTGCCGCTGCCGATCTCGCTGGAGAAGGCGTACCGGCTGTCCTTCGGCAGGGTCATCTCCACCGAGCCGGAGACGGACGCGGCGTCCACCTCGCGCGGAGGCCTGGTGAAGTCCAGGTTCACCGTGCCCGAGGTCATCCGTGCCGTCACCCGCTTGGCGCTCAGGTTGTCGCCCCGCACCAGCCCGGAGGTGGCGCGCACGGTCACGTCCCCGGAGGTGTCGGACAGCAGCAGCTGGCCGGAGGTCAGCTCCATCCGGATCTGCCCGCTCAGCCCCTCCACCTGGACGGATCCGGAGCCCACCGACCCGGTCACCTCGGTCTCGGGCGGCACCTCCAGCTCGATCTCCGCGCCGCAGCCGAAGTCCGCGAACGGCAGGATCAGCCGGCAGTGCATGGAGACGTCGAGCACGCCGTCGACGATGACGGCGGACACCACCGGCTTGCGCAGCATCCACTCCAGGCGCTGGTGCACCACCACGTGGCCCGGCCGGCCCGCCCGTACCTTGACCGAGGCCCTGCCGGTCGCCAGCTGGACCCGGTGGATCGCCTCGTCGTACGGCCGACTGCTGGTGGTGCGCTGCTGCACCGCCATCGACCAGGTCTGCAGTCCGGCGCCGATCATGACCAGGACCATCACGATCGTGCCGGTGACCCGCCAGGCCTTCACCTCCCGCACCGCTACCCGACCTCCAGGAACCGCAGCACCGCCATCACCCGGCGGTGACTGTCGTCGGCCGGCGGCAGGTCGAGCTTGGTGAAGATCGAGTTGATGTGCTTGGCCACCGCGCTGTCGCTGACCACCAGCGAACCCGCGATGGCGCCGTTGGAGCGGCCCTCCGCCATCAGGGCGAGCACGTCGCGCTCGCGCGGGGTCAGCTTCTCCAGCGGGTCCCGGTGGCGGCGCACCAGCAACTGGGCCACCACCTCCGGGTCCAGCGCGGTGCCGCCCTCGGCGACCCGCTGGAGCGCGTCCACGAAGTCGTCGACATTGGCCACCCGCTGCTTGAGCAGGTAACCGACGCCGCTGGTGTTGGTCGCCAGCAGATCGGCGGCGTAGCGCTCCTCCACGAACTGGGAGAGCAGCAGGACGGCGGTGTCCGGCCACTGCCGGCGGATCACCATCGCCGCCTTCACCCCCTCGTCGTGGAACCCCGGGGGCATCCGGACATCGGCGACCACCACCTTCGGACGGTGCTCCTCGACGGCGGCCAGCAGTTCGGTGGCGTCCCCGACGGCGGCCACGACCTCGAATCCCACCGCCTCCAGGACCTTGACCAGGCCGACCCTCAGCAGGACCGAGTCCTCGGCGATCACAGCGCGCACGGCAACTCCACGGTGATGGTGGTGGGGCCCCCGAGGGGGCTGAGAACGGACAGCGTGCCGTCGACCGAGGCGGCGCGCTTGCGCAGACCGGTGAGCCCGGTGCCGCGCGTCGGGTCGGCGCCGCCCACGCCGTCGTCGCTGATGACCAGGCGCAGCCGGCCGTCCGCCGTCCGCACCGAGAGGTCGACCCGGTTGGCCCTGGCGTGCTTGGCCACGTTGGTGAGCGCCTCGGAGACGGTGAAGTAGGCGACCGCCTCGACGGTCGGCGCGATCTGCTCGGAGAGGTCGACCTCCAGGCGCACCGGCAGCGGGGCCCGGGCCGCGACCCCGGACAGCGCCGCGTCCAGACCGCGGTCCTCCAGGACGGCCGGATGCAGGCCGCGGACCAGGTCGCGCAGCTCGTCGATGGCCGCCTGGGCCTCCTCGTGCGCCTCGACGATCACCTGCATCACCGCGGGCGGCACGTCCTTGAGGGTGCGCCGGGCCAGACCCAGGTTCATCGCCAGGGAGGTGAGCCGCTGCTGGGCTCCGTCGTGCAGGTCTCGCTCGATCCGGCGCCGCTCGGCGTCCACCGCGTCGACCAGTCCGGCCCGGCTCTCGGCGATCTCCTCGACCCGCCGCTCCAGTGCCTCCGCCCGGTCCGGGCCGAGCAGCCGGCGGGCCACCCACACCTCCAGCCGGGCCAGCTGGGTGCCCGGCACGGACAGCACCGCCAGCAGCAGCACCCCGCCGAGGGTGAACAGGATGTCCTGCCCGGCCAGGTCCGCGCGCAGCTCCGTCCCGGCGGGCAGCAGCCAGATCCAGGCGTACACGGTGACCAGCACCACGGCGGCGGCCCAGGCGTACAGCACCGCCAGCGCGCCGGCCGCCAACAGCGGACCGGCCACCAGGTGGTAGAGCACCTGACGCCAGGTCAGCCCCAGCAGCCAGGCCCGCAGCCCCACCGAAGGCCGCGGCGGCGGCACCTCCACCCCCCGCAGGGCGCGCAGCCGACCGCGCTGGACGGCGGTCAGCGGGCGCACGCAGACCAGGACGGCGGCGAGCACCGGGAACAGCAGCTTCGGGTCGGTGACGGCCAGCCAGACCGGCAGCGCCATGGGCATTCCGGCGGCTATGAAGCGGACGTCCCGCCAGACCTCGGGCGACCACGGTGGACGCCGGAGGCTCCTGACGAGCGCTCGGCGCAACGTGGTGGAGGACATGCCGGACAGCGTAGGGCCCGGTGATCACGAGCCGCCATGAAGGGGGGTTCCGGCCGGGGGTGTAGCTAGCTACACCCCCGATTCGGTGTGGGGCACCACCGACAGGAAAGGGGGCCGGGCGGAAAGCTTGAGGACATGACGAGCACCGCACCGCACTCCGCCACCCCGCCGCACCGGCGGCCCGGCCCCGGAGGTGTTTCCGGGGGGCACGGGGGTCTTCCCGGACACACCTCCGGGGGTGCGCTCCGCACCGAGGAGACGCCCGGGCACGAGGGGACGCTGCCGGCCGGGAGCGGGCCCTGGTCGGTCCGCAGCGCCGGGTCCGGCCGCGGCCGGGCCGCGCTGGAGCTTTACCAGCACGGCGAGTTGACCGACATCCTGGTCGCCGCCCGGCTCACCCCGCAGCTGCTGCGCGGGGCCCGGCACTACCGGTCCGCCGGGCGTCGGCACGTGCTCGCCTGGGGCCGGCTGGCGGCCGACGGCGCGGCGCCCTCGGTGGTCTTCACCGGACGGCGGGCGCTGCGCCGGGTGCGGTCGACGGCCGAGGTGGTCCCGGTGGCCGGGCGGTTCTGGTTCGCCTGGGCCGAGGGGCCGTTCGACGCGGTGCGGGTCGAACACCCGGCGGGCGGCACGGCCGAGCGGCTGCCGTTGGAGCGGGTGCGGGAGCGGGGGCCGAAGAAGTGAGCACCGCCACCGCCCTCGCCGCGCGTCCCGCCGCCCGTCCCGTCTCCGGGTACGTCCTGCCCGCGCGCTGCGCCAAGCTGCCGCTCATGGCGGCCGTCGCCCTGCTGCCCTGGCTCGGGGTGCTCGCCGTCTCCCACGAGACGCCGTGGGTCGTGCTCGACCTCGTCGAGTTCGCCGCCCTGCTCACCCTGGACGCGCTGCTGCGCCGGCGCGACGCCGGGGCACTGTGGGCGGGCGCGGCGGCGGCCCTGCTGCTCACCGGGGACGCGCTCGCCGACATCGCCTGCGCCGGCCCGGGCCACGCGGTGCTCGCGGCCCTGGTCATGGCCTGTTGCATAGAACTGCCGCTCGCCGCGGTGTGCCTGCTGCTCGGGCGGGAAGCGGCCCTCCGTCGCTACTGAGCCCTGGTGGGCAGCAGGTCCATCAGCGCGCGGGTCTCGTCGTCCAGCGGGGTGTACGTGATCATCCGTGTCCCCAGCTGCGGGCTGAGCCAGAAGTTGGTGTACTCACAGCGCAACAGCCCCACGCCCGGCACCTGGAAGCGCTTGACGCCGTTGCCCGGCCGCATCACGTCGTGCCGCTGCCAGAGCTCCGCGAAGTCCGGCGAGGCCCGGCGCAACCGGGCCACCAACGCCTTCCGCGCCGGATCCGCGCTGTGGTCCGCCATCGCCGCGCGGAACCGGGCCACCACGTTGAGGCGCTCGGTGCGGTAGTCGACCAGCACCTCCCGGAAGCGCGAGGGCGTGAACGCCATCCACATCAGGTTCCGGTCCCCGGGGGCCAGTTCGTCGAGGTCACCGACGAAGGCGGTGTACGGGGCGTTGTACGCCAGCACGTCGTAGCGGGAGTTGAGCACCATGGCCGGGAACGGCGCCAACCGGTCCAGCAGCAGCCGCACGCTCGGGGTCACCGAGGGGCACTCCTTCACCCGCACCGGGTCGTCCGCGCCGGCCAGGGTGAACAGGTGCGAGCGCTCGCTCGGGTCCAGCAGCAGCGCCCGGGCCACCGCGTCCAGCACCTGGACGGACACCTGGATGTCCCGCCCCTGCTCCAACCACGTGTACCAGGTCACCCCGACCGCGGCGAGCTGCGCGACCTCCTCCCGGCGCAGCCCCGGGGTCCGGCGGCGGCCGGTCATCGGCAGACCCACCTGCTCGGGCGCGAGGCGCTCGCGGCGGCTGCGCAGGAACGCGGCCAGCTCGTGCCGGCGGGCGTCGTCGAGGGTGGCCGGACGCGGTCCGGCGTTCGGTGCGACGTCGGCCGGACGGGCTTGCGCGGCGGTGGCCGGACGGGCTTGCGCGGCCGGGGTCATCAGGCTCATGCTCCCCAGCATGGTGCATGCCGCAGCCTGTTGCCAGGTACTTCTCATACCAGGATAAGAAGACTCTGGTACCAGGGTGGGAAGCGGCGGATCGTATGACCCGTGACTCAAGAACTCGCCGCCGCCCCGGCCCCGGCCCGAACCGTCCCCGCAGCCGCTCCCCCCACCCCCACCCTCGGCACCGCCGGGCTGGTCACCGTCCTGCTCGGCGCCTTCCTGCCGATGCTCGACTTCTTCATCGTCAACGTCGCCCTGCCCACCATCGACCACGACCTGGCCGCCGGGCCCGCCGTCCTCGAACTGGTCGCCGCCGGATACGGCATCGCCTTCGCCGTCCTGCTCGTCCTCGGCGGACGCCTCGGCGACATCTTCGGCCGCCGCCGGCTCTTCGTCGTCGGCGCCACCGCCTTCGCCCTCACCTCACTGGCCTGCGGCCTCGCCCCCGGCGCGTGGTCCCTGGTCGCCGCCCGGGCCGCCCAGGGCGCCTCGGCCGCGCTGCTGATCCCGCAGGTGCTCGGCACCATCACCGCCGCCACCGAGGGCGCCCGGCGCGGCCGCGCGCTCAGCGTCTACGGCGCGGTCGGCGGCATCTCGGTGGTGATCGGCCAGGTGCTCGGCGGAATGCTGGTCGCCGCCGACCTGTTCGGCACCGGCTGGCGCTCCGTCTTCCTGCTGAACGTGCCGTTCGCGCTGCTCGCCGTGGTGCTCGCGGTCCGCTACGTCCCGGAGAGCAAGGCCCCCCGGGCCGCCCGGGTCGACGTCCCCGGCACCGCGCTGCTCACCGGCACGCTGCTCTCCCTGCTCATCCCGCTGATGGAGGGCCGCGCCGCCGGCTGGCCGCTCTGGTCCTGGGTGCTGCTGGCGCTGTTCCCCGTCCTCGCCGCCGCCTTCGCCACGGTCGAGCGCCGGGCCGAGCGGCGCGGGGACACCCCGCTGGTGCCGCCGTCCCTGCTGCGCATCCCGGAGATGCGGCGCGGACTCGGCATCGCGCTCCCCTACTTCGCCGGCTTCGGCGGCTTCATGTTCGTCATCGCCGTCGCCCTCCAGCAGGGCCTGGACCTCGGCCCGGTCGCGGCCGGCTGGGCGCTCGTCCCGATGGCCGTCGGCTACTTCTCCGCCTCGCTGGCCGGCCCGAGGCTGATCGGCCGCTGGGGCAGCCGGGTGCTCAGCGCCGGTGCCGTCGTCCAGGCGGCCGGCCTGGCCACCCTCGCCGTGACCGTGCTGACGGACTGGGCGCACTTCTCCCCGCTGCGGATGGCCCCGGGCGTCGCCCTCGCGGGCATCGGCCAGGGCCTGATCGGCACCCCGCTGTTCCGGGTCGTCCTCGCCAAGGTGCCCACCGCCCGGGCCGGCGTCGGCAGCGGCGTCCTCGCCACCGGCCAGCAGTCCAGCCTCGCCCTCGGCGTCGCCACCCTCGGCAGCCTCTACCTCTCACTCTCCCCCAGCCTCGGCATGGACCGCGCGCTCGCCCTCTGCCTGGGCATCCAGCTCCTCGGCTCCTTCACCATCCTCTACCTGACCACCCGTCTCCCCCGCTCCGTCGGCTGACCGCAGGCCTTCGGGCGGCGCCCAAGTCACGGTCCTCGCTGCGGCCCCGTCCTCGTCCGGACCTCCGGTCGGCGGTGGGGCCGCGGCCGTCGGCGTCACCCCCGGGACAACGACCGGAAAACGGCGAGCCGCGCGGACCGGCCGCCTGTTTCAATGGTCCGCCCGCACCGACGGGCAGCGCACCGCCCGGTGACCGGGCGGGCGCCCGTACCCAGGGGGGAACCATGAACCCGAGACCTTCCGGTCCCGGCCGCCGCGGGAGACACCGTCGCTGGACGGCGCTCACCGCGTTGATCGGCCTCGTCCTGCTGTCGGGCCCTGCCGCCGGGACGGCGGTGGCGGCCCCGAACCCGGCCCGGACCGCGGCTCCGACGGCTGCGCCCACGGCCGCGAGCCCGGCCCCGGCCAAGGCCGCGCCGGACGCGAAACCCGCGCCGGCGGCGAGCGCCACACTCCCGGGAGACCCGAACCTGATCGGCGCGTTCGTCCCGGCCGGTCCGACCCGACTGCTCGACACCCGGGACGGCACCGGCACCGGCGGCGTCGTACGACCGCTGGCGCAGAGCCGGCTGGTCCTCGACGTCTCCCAGGTCGCCGGCAACCCGTCCGTCAAGCCGACCGCCGTGGTCCTGAACGTGACGGTGACCAACCCGACCCGCTCCAGCCACCTGACGGTGTACCCGGCCGGCGGCAACCAGCCGATCACCTCCAACCTGAACTTCCTGCCCGGTCAGACCGTGCCCAACCTGGTCACCGTCCCCACCGGCACGGACGGCAGGATCGTCTTCTCCAACAACGACGGCACCACCGACGTCATCGCCGACCTCGCCGGCTACTACACGCTCGACAAGGCGGCGTCCACCTTCGTCGCCAACGGTCCGACGCGACTGCTGGAC
>NZ_JBHUAF010000268.1:0-11833 GCF_042789895.1 Kitasatospora sp. NPDC056783 | reverse complement strand
GTGTTCCCGGGCCGGAGCGCCTCAGGCCAGCACGGGGACGAGCAGTGCGGCCGTCCGGGCGACCAGCAGGTCGTCCTTGGGGGCACCGGGGTCGGCGGGCTTGGTGGACAGGACGGCGAGGACGACCGGGACGCCCCTCGGGGTCCAGGCGATGCCGACGTCGTTGCTGGTGCCATAGCTGCCGGTGCCGGTCTTGTCGCCGAGGGCCCAGTCCGGCGGAAGCCCCTCGCGGAAGCGGTGGGCGCTGGTGGTGTTGCCGCGCAGCCAGGTGGTCAGCAGCTCGCGCCCGCGGGGCGGGAGGGCGTCGCCGAGCACGAGGCGGCGGTAGGTGGCGCCGATGGCGTACGGGGTGGTGGTGTCGGTGGCTCGGTCGGGCTCGGCGCTGTTGAGTTCGGGCTCCCAGCGGTCCAGCCGGGTGACGCGGTCGCCGATCGAACGGGCGAAGCGGGTGACGGCGGGCGGCCCGCCGAGTTCGCGGAGCATCAGGTTGGCCGCGGTGTTGTCGCTGTACTCGATGGCGGCGGCACAGAGCTCGGCGCCGGTCATCCCGTTCGCGAGGTTCCCGGGCAGGCCGGTGACCGGCGCGCCGCCGGCCCGCTCGATGTCGGCGGCGGTGTACCGGATCCGCCGGGCGAGGAACTCGCCGCCGCGGTCGAGGTCCCGCAGGACGGCGGCGACCGCGACGGTCTTGAAGACCGAGCAGATCGGGAAGCGCTCCTCCGCGCGGTACCGGACGGTCCGGCCGGTGGACAGGTTGCGGGCGTAGACGCCGAGGCGGGCGGAGTGCTCCCGTTCGAGGGCGGCGAGGGCCGGGTGGCGGCCGGCGTCGGCGGCCCGGTCGTCCGGTGTCGCCGCGAACGCCGGTCCGCCGGCCCCCGCGGTGACGGCGGTCGCGGCGACGGCCGCCCCGAGGCCGAGGACGGCGCGGCGGCCGCGGTGGCCGTGGCGGGTTTCCGAGGGCTGCGGGTGCATGCTCCTCCTCCGATCGAATGTCGCGGCGCGTGCCGCCTGCTCGATCAGCAGGACGCGAGCGGCTCCCCGATGGTTCGTCAGCGGCCGGAATCCACCGGGTGGTTCACGGTTTGACGGCCACCGCGGCGTACCCTGCGGCCTCCGAGGGCGCGACGACCGGCTCGCCCGGCGTCGGGCGCCATCGCGGGATGGGGACGAGGCCCGGGTCGAGCAGTGTCCAGCCGTCGAAGAAGCGGGCGATCTCCGGGCGGGTCCGGGCCTGGGCGGCGGTGCCGGCCGAGGCGTAGACGCGGACCAGGCCGGCGATGTCCCCGGGGGCGAACTCGGGGGTGACGTGGGTGATCACCAGGGCGCTGCCGGGGGCGAGGGCGGACTTGAGGTGCTCGACCAGCCGGTGGGCGCCGCGCTCGTCGGGGACGAAGTGGAGCAGGGCGTTGAGGGAGAGCGCGACGGGCCGGGCGAGGTCGATGGTCTCGCGCAGGCCGGGGGCGGCGAGCAGTCCGGCCGGGTCGGTCACGTCGGCCTCGACGTAGGCGGTGCGGCCCCCGGGGGTGCCGGTGAGCAGGGCCCGGGCGTGCGAGAGCACGATCGGGTCGTTGTCGGCGTAGACCACCCGGGCGCTCGGCCGGACCTCCTGGGCGACCTCGTGCAGGTTGGGCGAGGTCGGGATACCGGTGCCGACGTCGAGGAACTGGTCGAAGCCGGCCTCGGCCAGCACCCGGGTCGAGCGGTGCATGAAGGATCGGTTGGCCCGGGCGCCGGTGCGCACCCAGGGTGCCACCGCGAGGGCGTGCCCGGCGGCCTCCCGGTCGGCGGCGAAGTTGGTGAAGCCGCCGAGAAAATAGTCGTACATCCGGGCCGAGTGCGGCACGTTCAGCCGCAGGTCCACGCCGTCGTAAAGGCCCATCCCGATCCCCCTTGGCCGCGTTCCCGATCGGCTCCGATCCCGATCGGTCGTTTGCTGCCCAGGGCAGCCGAGGGCCAATCACGATCCGAACACCTTCCCGGTGTTCCTATGAATCGCTGAAGCCCATGAGATGACAATCTGTATTCGGATTGCAGCCTGGAGTGACGGGCCTGATGGAATGAGGATGGGCACAGACAGCCCGACCCTTGGGTGGCCCGGCGAGCAGCCGACGGCCACGGAAAGCAGGCTCGATGACGATCGACAGGGGTGCCGCCGTGCGCGGCCACCGGGGTGGGACGACCGTGGCGTGCACCGGCCGGCCGGCGGCCGAGCGGGCGGACTGCCCGGAGTCCGGACTCCGCACCGAGCACGGCCCCCGCCTGGACCTCGCCTATGCCGCCTTCTGCGAGACCCATGAACCCGCCTGGCACGCCCTCGCGTTGACCCGGATAGGCAACCGGTCCGACGCGGCGCTGGTGGTCGAGGCGGTGAAGGCCGATCTGTCCCGCTACTGGCCGCAGGTGCTGCGGTTCGAGGAACCGGCCGCCTACGCCTGGCGGTTGGCCAACCGGCACGTCGCCGACTGGGTGGCCGCCGACGAGCCGGTCGAGGTGGAGGCGGTGACCTTCGCGGCGGTGATCGGCGCCTTCAAGCAGGTGGCCAACGGGCTGCTGCACAGCGAGGCGGACGAGGTGCGGCTGTACGCGGCCATCCTCGAACTGCCGGACCGGCAGCGGGACGTGGTGATCCTGCGGTACCTGCTGGGCCTGCACGTCCAGGTGATCGCGGCCTACCTGGGACGGCCGACGGCGACGGTGCACTCCAACCTCCGGCACGCCCGGGACCGGCTGGCGCGCGGCCTCGGGGTGCGCGAACTCCCGGACCGGGGAGGCGAACCGTGACGGACAACGCCAGGCCGCGGGCCCCGGGCGGACCGGACCGGACCGACGGGGGGCGCCCGGTCCTCCGGGTGCCCCGGCCCCAACGCCCGCACGCGGAACGGATCGCCGCCGTGCGCCGGGCCCGGCTCACCGCCGCGCCCGCCCACCTGCCGTCGGAGCACGAGCAGGCCGCCTTCGAACTCGGCCTGGTGGTGGCCCTGGTGCTGGGCGCGCCGGACGCCTCGCACGGGCTCGACCTCCTGGTGAACGCGCGCCGGATCGAGCCGGAGGGGGCCGAGGTGTTCGGCGCGCTGCTGTACGCCACCGACCGGCGGGAGGGCGCCGAGTTCTGGTGGCGCTTCGCGGCCGGATCGGGCAGCGGAACGGCCGCCTACTGCCTGCACCTGCACCATCTGATGCTCGGCGAGACCGACGACGCCGACTACTGGCGGGCCTGGTCCGACCAGCTCTCCACGGCCGAACGGACACCCAGACCAAGGGTGTTGAGGATGACCAGACCGCTGCTGCCGGATGACGCACGGCGGGACATCCTCTCCCGGGTCCACCGGGGGCTGGCTCCGCGGCTGCCGTCGGCGCTGGTCGCGGTGATCGACCGGCTGCCGGTGCAGGACGGCGGCGAGGAGGGGGTGCCGAACCCCTGGGGGCTCGCCTCCGGGGCGGCCTCCGTCCGCTCCCGGGAGGAGTTCCCGCACGGTCCGGCGAACGGCCGCCGGGGCCCGACCGGGTGAGCGCCGCACGGACCGCCGCGCTCATCCGTTCAGGTGAGCGCGGACAGCCGGGCGACCACGTCCCGGTCCCGGCCGCTCCCGGCCTCGGTCCGCTCCCCCGCCGCCGTGGCGTGCCGGACGACGTAGTGGTGCGGCGCCATCACGGTGTCCCGGCCGGCCAGGGCCGCGAGCACGGCGCGGTGGGCGTCGGCGGGGCCGAACCCGGCGTCGGACGCGTCGAGCTCGGCCACCAGCCTGCCCTCGCTCACCGAGAGCCGGTGCTCGCCGAGGACGGAGTGGAGCAACTCACGGACGGCGGCGAGATCGATCCAGGAGCCGTCGACCAGCCGCCACTCACCGCCGCGGCCGTCCGTCGGCGGGCCGACCGCGGCGGGCAGGTCGGCGAGCGGCACCGGGCCTTCGGCGGCGGCCGCGAGCACGACCGCCAGCGCGCGGGCGAAGCGGTGGAGCTCGTCGCGGTCGAGCACCTGGGGACAGGCGAGCAGGGCGAAGTCCAGGCTGCCGGTGATCCTCAGGATGGTGAACATCAGCCGGACCGGCAGCGGCGGGGCGGGCGGCACGGACAGTTCGGGGTCGGTCACCGGGGGCCGCTGGGCATCGGCGACGGCGGCCGGGATGGTCAGGCTCAGGTCGTTGACGACCACCTGCCGGGAGAACCTGGCCCCGCGCACGTGGGCCGTGTCCTCCACCAGCTGCCAGACCTGCTCGGCGTCCAGCGAGGAGCCGTGCCAGTAGGCGTTCAGCGACGCGGACTTCGTACGGCCGATCAGCTCGTCGAGATCGGCCACACCGGTGTCGAGCAGGATCAGCGCGTCCTGTGCGAGGGCGCCGACGTGGTCGACCAGGGCGGCGCGCCGGCGGTTGGCGGAGAGCGCCGACAGCACCAGTTCGCTCCGGCCGGAGCGGTGGGCGACCAGCGCGGCGAACACGGAGAGCAGGACGACGGACGGGCTGGCGCCGGTGCGCCGGCAGACGGCGGCGAGGTGGTCGGCGGCGGCGCGCGAGCGGACCCGCAGCGCGCTGTGGCCGCTCGGCGGTCCGGTGATCCGGGCGTCCGCGAAGACGACCTGCGGGCCGGTGGTCAGGACCCGGGCCCAGTGCCGCAGGGCGGCGGCCGACCCGCGGCGGCCCTGGACGCCCTGCTCCGCGTCGGCGATCCGCAGCGGGGTCGGCGCGGTGACCGGCGGCAGTTCCTCTCCGGCGGCGAGGGCGTGCCAGTCCTGGATCAGCACCGCGGTGGCGGCGCCGTCGGCGCCCGCGTGGCAGACCACCGCGACCAGCCGCAGCAGTCGCTCGCCGGCGACCACCAGGGTGAACCGGATCCGCGGCGGCGTGCCGAGGTCCACCGGGACGGCGACGTCAGCGCGCGCCAACTCCGCTGCCATCAGGTCCAGTTCGCCTTCCGAGTGGTCCACCGCCTCGACCACGGCGACGGCGAACCGGCCGCCCCGGTGCACCACCTGGCGGTCCGGGAAGCCGTCCGGGCCGGGACCGGCGGGGAACGACGTCCGCAGCGACTCGTGCCGCTCGACCAGCAGCCGCAGGGCGACCAGCGCGGAGGAGACCGAGGTGCCGGGAGGCACCGGCCAGACGGACTCCCTGTTGATCTGCTCGGGGGCGTCGCGCCGGATGCAGCGGATCATGTTGTCCTGGCCGCGGGTGAGCGGGCCGGAGCCGCCGTTCTCGGCGGCGTACCGGACGGTGATCCGCCTGGTGGCCGGTTTCGGTGTCACGTCGTACGCGCCTTTCGGCTCGCCCGGAAGGGCTCGACAGGGGTGCGACCGGGACGCTACCAGCGCTCTCGCGAGCTGGTCCAGACCAAAGATCGCCATATCGGGCGCTTCGTCAATTCACCTTCCAGACATGAGAGTTGACATGTATCGGCGATTCCCCGAGGGCGGCGACGGCCGCCCGGAACGGCCCCGGAACGGGAACGTCGCAGAGCCGGGCCGGCCCGGCCCCCAGCCCGCCCGCACCGGCCACCACCACCGGCGACGGACCGGCCACCGGCACCCCGAAGGACCGTACGAGCCGCCCCCCGTACGCCTTCACGCAGGCCTCGCGGCGGCACCAGAGCGCCGTGAACCGCGACGCCCGCTCGGCCTCCTCGGCGGGCTCGGCGACGAACCGCGCCTCCTCGGCCGGGAACCAACGGGCTGCCATCCGCTCCGCGGTCCGGGCGTCGTGGAGCCCCTCGACGTCGACACCGACCGGCCGCCCCTCGGCCAGGGCCAGCACCGCGCACCCGCCCGAGGCCGACCAGCTGACCCGCAGCCCGCCGGCCCCGGCCGGTTCGGGCTTGCCGTGCCGTCCGTACCGCCAGACCAGCCCGGCCGGACGGACGCCGAGCCGCTCGGCCACCAGCCGGCGGACGGCGCCGCGCACCACGGTGAAGCGCTCGCGCGGCTCCTGCTCCGCCCCCGCCACCCGGGCGCGCTCGACCGGATCCAGAAGGTGGCTCAACTCTGCTGTCACGTCCGCCGGTTGTCGGGTGTCGATCAGCCAGAGGTCGACCGCCGTCACGGCAGGGCCAGCGTGCTGAGCACGCCGAGCCGCCGGTCGTACCCGGCCACCAGCACGGGCCGGCCGTCCGCCCGCCACCGCGGCAGGCGCTCGGCCAGCTCCGCCCACAGGCCGGTGAACGGCTGGGCCGGCGGGGCCTGCTCGGCACCGAAGCCGGGGCCGAGCAGCAGCACCGCCCCGGACCCGAGCTCCCCGGCCTCGGCCCGGACGGCCTCCTCCGGAGACGCCACGCCCCGGGTCTGCCGCACGGACAGCCCCGCGCCGGGGGCCTGCTCACAGACCAGCACCACCGCCGCGTGCCGTTCGGGCAGCGCCACCGGATCGGCCGGTTCGTAGTGCAGCGCGGTCTGCTCGGCCAGCACCACCACGGCCCGGTGGCAGGTGCCGGTGCGCTGGTGGTCGGCGGCCAGCCGCAGGGCGGTGAAGGCCGCCGCGCCGCCCTGGTCGCAGACCGCGAAGGCGAGCGGGTTCCCCGGGACGGACCGGCTGAGCGCCAGCGAGGACGGCGCGCCCGGTCGCACGTCCGGGGTGTCGAAGGCCAGGATCAGCAGGTCCGCCGGTTCGTCCTCGGCGAGCGCCTCGCGCAGCAGTCCGGCGGCCAGTTCCTCGTAGGAGTGGCCTACGCCCCTCTCCAGCAGGTCCTCTCGCAGCGGCAGGCCGTAGGGGCGGACGAGGTCGGAGACGAAGACCCGCAGGTCCGGGTCGAGCGAGGTCTCCGAGCGGCCGTCGAAGCGGCGGGCCAGCGCCCGGGTGAGCCGCAGGCCGGCGGGGCCGGGGGCCACCCGGTCAGTCCTCGGGGATGACGTGCCCGGCGACGTAGTCGGCCAGCCTGGTGACCGACCGCAGGTCGTCCTCGGTGATCTGCTCGACGTCCACCTGGATGTCGAGCGACTCCTCCAGCTCCAGGATCAGCTCGATGGTGCCGGCCGAGGTGAGGCCGAGGTCGTCGAAGAGGCAGGCGTCCTGCGGGATCTCGGGCAGTTCGCGCTTGAGGACGCGCGGCAGGAGTTCGCCGATGCCGTGCAGGACGCGCTCGCGCAGTTCGGGGTCAGTGGTCTGGACCACGGCTTCTGACATGGATGTCCCGTCCCGTCGTACGTGGGATGTGTGCTCCGGGGCTTGCTGACGCCCCGGGGCTCTGGGGTGGTCTGGGGAAGTGGCGCCGGTGCGCGGACGGCGGTGTCCGGCGGAACCGGCGGGCCGTCAGTACCGCATCGCCATCGCGGAGAAGGTGGCTCCGACACCGGCGGCGGCGATCAGGTAGTGGTCGCCGCGGCGGATCAGCCCCCGCGTGGTGGCGGTGTGGAGATTGATGAGGCTGTCCGAGGCGAAACTGTGCCCCACCGACCGCACGTTGTCCAGCACGACTTTCTCGACCGGGTAGCCGATGCGGCGCGCGATCATCCGCCAGGACGCCTGGTTGACGTTGTGCGGCAGGATCGCCGCGAGGTCGCCGAGGTCCAGACCGGCCTGATCCAGGGCGGCCTCGATCGCCTCCACCATCACGTTCGGGTACTCCCGCTGGTAGCGGGCCAGCAGCTCCGGCTCCTCGGCCAGCCGGCCGTCGAACTCCGGGCGCTGGCGCACCACGAAGGAGAGCATCCGGTGGCGCTCACCGCCGGCGCTGACCAGGCAGGCCGCCGCGCCCTCGGCGAAGATGCCGGTCTCCGGCACCACTTGGGCGTCCCGGGTGAAGGTCTTCTCACCGGTCAGCACCAGCGCGAGCGCGGCCGGATCGGGTTCGGCCGCGAGCATCCGGCCTGCCAGGTCGATGGCCAGCAGGCCCACCGCGCAGGCGTGGTGGGTCACCGTGAAGGCGTTGGCGTGCCCGAGCCCGCGGGCGTCGAGCAGTTCGTGCAGCGGGTTGAGCGGGTGGGGCACCGCCACCGGCATGCTGCGGGCGTGGATCACGAAGCGGACGTCGCGTTCGCGTCCACGCAGCTCCGGCAGTTTGTCCAGGGCGGCATCGAGCAGGTCGGGCAGCGTCCCGGCCGAGTCCAGACAGAGCTGGTCCAGGCCGTGGAAGCGGCGGAAGAGACGGAGTTGACGTGGGGTCAGGCCGATACGCTCACCCACCGCCTCGATGGGAACGGCGTGTGGGGGGAGGTGGACGGCCACTGCCTCCAGTGCGGTCACGCGGGCTAGTATTCCGACGCCCGCCGGGTCGCACAAGTGATCTCGGGCCCTCCACCGTCGCCGCCGCCCCCGGAATGCCGTCAACTGCGCTCCGGTGCGGCCGCGTTCACCCCACGCCGTCGAGCAGGTGGGAGATCTCTCATGACCAATCCTGAACCCCGCCACCCCACAGCCCCGTTGAACCGGGAGCTGGTCGCCCTCATGGTCGAGGTGGCCGGCGCCCCGCCCGGCTGGGCGCGCCATGTCACGCCGGACGCGCGGCTGGACGGCGACCTGCTGCTGGACGAGGGCGAACTCGCCGAACTGACCGAGCGGCTGCGCGAGCGCTTCGGACCGTCGGCCGACCTGGCCGCCCTGCGCGCCGGGCTGGACCTGACCGCCCTGGCGGCCCTGACCGTCGCCGACGTGCAGCGACTGCTCCCCGAGGAGGACACCCGATGACCCGGTTCCTGCTGGTGATGCCACCGTTGACCGGCCACGTCAACCCGGCCGCGGGCATCGCCGCCGAGCTGACCGCACGCGGCCACCAGGTCGCCTGGAGCGGCACCGAGTCGGTGCTGCGCCCGCTGCTCGGCCCCGGGGCCGAGGTGCTCGGCACCGGCACCCGGGCGTTCCGGGCCCAGGGCGGGCACGGGCTCGCCGCCCTGCGCTCGCTCTGGGAGGGCTTCATCGTCCCGTACGCGCGGTTCACCGCGAAGCCGCTGGACGCGATCGTGCGCGAGTGGCGGCCGGACGTGCTGCTGGTCGACCAGCACACCCCGGCGGGCGCCCTGGTCGCGCACCGGCACGGCCTGCCGTGGGCGAGCTTCGCGCCCGGGGCGATGGAACTGGGCCGCCCCTACCGGGCGTTGCCGCAGGTCGAGGCCTGGATGACCGGACTGCTGCGCGGATTGTGGGAGCGCGCCAAGCTGCCCGCCGAGGAATACCTGGACCCGCGCTTCTCCCCCGCCCTGGTGCTGGCGACCACCGGCCCGGCACTGACCGGCTCGGCACCGCCGCCGGAGCACGCGCTGGTCGGGCCGGTGCTGTCGCGGCGCCCGCACGACCCGGACTTCCCCTGGGAGAGGCTGCTGCCCGGCCGTCGGCGGGTGCTGGTCACCATGGGCACGCTGGCCGGCGAGCTGGGCGCGGACTTCCTCGGCCGGGCCGTGCGGGCGCTGGAGCTGTGCGGTGAGGACGTGCAGCCGGTGTTCGCGGCCCCGCGCGACCTGCTGCCCGGACTCCCCTCCCGGGCGGTGGCGGTGGACCGGGCGCCGGTGCTGGAGCTGATGGCGCGCGGCGAGCTGGACGCGGTGCTCTGCCACGGCGGGATGAACACCGTGGGCGAGGCCCTGGCACACGGCCTGCCGCTGGTCACCGCGCCGATCCGGCACGACCAGCCGTTCGTCGCCGCACAGGTGGCGGCGAGCGGCGCGGGCCCGCGGGTGCCGTTCGCGCGCGTCACCCCGGACCGGCTGGCGGACGCGCTGCGGGCCGTACTCGATCCAACGGACCACCGGGAGCGGGCGGTTCAGGTGGGGAGGGAACTGCTGGCCGGAGGGGGTGCGGCGGCCGCGGCGGACCGCCTGGAGGCGCTCGGCTGACCGGGCCCGCGACAAGGCCCTTAGCAGACCGGGAGATCACACGTCCATTGGTCTAGGCCATTGTTTCCGGGGCGGGGTTCACCCTAGGGTGTCGCAGCGGCACCGCCCTCCGCAGGTGCCGAGCCCCGCCTTTCCAGGTGCCGTGGCAGCCCATCCCCGCACGGGAGTTCCGGTTGATCGAGACCGCGGGACTGCGCAAGTCCTACCGCAAGAAGACCTCCCGCCGCAGCGGCGAGGACCCGACCGTCGACGCCGTCCGCGGCATCGACCTGTCGGTCGCCGCCGGCGAGATCTACGGCTTCCTCGGCCCCAACGGCGCCGGGAAGACCACCACCCTGCGCATGCTGGCCACCCTGATCCGCCCCGACGGCGGACAGGCCACCATCGCCGGGGCCGACCTGATCGGCGACCCGGCCGGGGTCCGCCGGCGGATCGGCTACGTCGCCCAGGGCGGCGGCACCACCGACAACGTGAGCGGCCGCGAGGAACTGGTCCTCCAGGCCCGGATGTACGGCGCCGCCAAGGCCCAGGCCGCCCAGGCCGCCGAGGACGCGCTCAAGTCCTTCGACCTGGGCGAGTTCGGCGACCGCCCGTGCGCCACCTACTCCGGCGGCCAGCGCCGCCGGGTGGACATCGCCCTCGGGGTCATCCACCAGCCCCGGGTGCTCTTCCTGGACGAGCCCACCGTCGGCCTGGACCCGGCCAGCCGGGCGCACGTCTGGGAGGAGATCCGCCGGCTGCGCACCGAGGGCATGACGGTGGTCGTCACCACCCACTACCTGGACGAGGCCGACGCGCTCTGCGACCGGGTCGCGATCGTCGACCACGGCCAGGTCGTCGCCGAGGGCACCCCCGAGGCGCTCAAGCGCGAGATCTCCGGCGACGTGGTGCTGATCGGCCTGGACGCCGCCGAGGACGCCTTCGAGCGGGCGGCCGCGGTGCTGCGCCCGCAGCCGTACCTGCACCGGCTGGAGCCCGACGGGGACGAGGGGCTGCGGCTGTACCTGGAGGACGGCGCGGCCGCCATCCCGCGACTGCTGCGCGCCCTGGACGCGGCCGGGCTCACGCCCGGCACCGTGCGGCTCCAACGGCCCAGCCTGGACGACGTGTTCCTGGCCCGCACCGGCCGTTCGCTGCGGCAGCCCTGACCGGCGCCGCGCCGCCGGACGCCGGACGCCCGCCGTCCGTCGCCCACCGCAGACGTCCCGACCCGCACGACCCGGCCCGCACAACCCCCTGGGGAGACCGTGAAGCTCGCCCGCGACACCTGGCTGGTCTTCCAGCGCCAGCTGCTGCTCATGATCCGCACGCCGATCTGGATCGCCGTCGGCCTCATCCAGCCGGTGTTCTACCTCCTGCTGTTCGCCCCGCTGCTGAAGAACGTGCTCGCCCCCCAGGGCGCCGGCAGCTACGCCGACGCCTACCAGGTGTACGTGCCGGGCCTGTTGGCGGTGCTGTGCATCTTCGGCGGGCTGTTCACCGGCTTCAGCCTGCTCGGCGAGCTCAGGTCCGGCATCATCGAGCGCTCCCGGGTGACCCCGGTGAGCCGGCTGGCCCTGCTGCTCGGGCGGGCGCTGCGGGAGATGGTCGCGCTGCTGGTGCAGGCCGTCCTGATCACCCTGATCGCGCTGCCGTTCGGACTGCGGGTGAGCCCGCTGAACCTGCTGCTCGCCTACCTCCTGCTGGGCCTGCTGGCGCTGATGACCTCGGCGATCTCCTTCGGCATCGCGCTGATGGTGCCGACCGACGCGGCGATGTCGCCGGTGGTCAACACCATCGCGCAGCCGATCGCGCTGCTGTCGGGGGTGCTGCTGCCGCTCACCCTGGCGCCGGGCTGGCTCCAGCAGGCGGCCAAGTGGAACCCCTTCTACTGGGCGGTGGAGGGCATGCGCGCGCTGTTCTCCGGGCACGCCGGGGACAGCGTGGTCTGGCAGGGGCTGCTGGTGGTCACGGTGATGACCGTCCTGGCGGTCTACTGGTCGGCCCGGCTGTTCTCCACCCGGGTGCGCTGAGCCGCCCCGGGCCGACCGGCCGACGGTGGAGGGGTCGACCCGGGCCGACCGGCCGACGACGGAGGGGCCC
>NZ_JBHUAF010000267.1:0-11838 GCF_042789895.1 Kitasatospora sp. NPDC056783 | reverse complement strand
GCGTTGACTTTTGGCACGCTGTTGAGTTCTCAAGGAACGGACGCTTCCTTCGGACTGCCTTCCAGCAGGCCCTCCGGGCTTCGTTCTTTCGTGTTTCCAGCTTACCAGATGTTTTCCGCCCCGTTTTCCGGAGTTTCATTCATCCAATTCCCGAACTGGCCGGGGCCGCTTTCGCGACGTCCACTACATTAGCGCATTCCGAGTTTCACTCGAAATTCACTCCCGCCCCCGTCGGCGGAAACGCCAACGAACCCATCTTCATGGGGATCAGAGTGAGAGTGGGTCTTGCTGAATGAGATGGCCGCTCCAGCGACTCGTTCAACACTAGGCCACCCGGAGGACATCGTCAAACGTCGAGGGCCGGATCTGTCCAGATCCGGCCCTCGATGCTCTGAGCCGCAGGTCAGAGCAGGTGTGTTTTCAGCCAGGCATCGGCCTGACCGGTTCGTCGACCGGTCAGCCGGCGACGGCCAGTTCCACCGCCGCGAGGTTTCGCTTGCCGCGCCGCAGCACGAGCCAGCGGCCGTGCAGCAAGTCGGCCTCGGTCGGCGCCGCCTCCTCATCCGTCACCTTGACGTTGTTGAGGTAGGCACCGCCCTCCTTGATCGTCCGGCGGGCTGCCGAGCGGCTCGGCGAGAGACCCACGGCGACCAGCAGGTCGACCACCGACTGGAGTTCGGACACCTCGGCCTTCGGAACCTCGGCCAGGGCAGCTGCCAGGGTCGGGGCTTCCAGATCGGCGAGGTCGCCCTGGCCGAACAACGCCTTGGACGCGGCGACCGCGCGCTCGTACTGCTCCGCACCGTGGACCAGCGTGGTGAGCTCCTCGGCGAGGGCCCGCTGGGCGAGACGGGCGGCGGGACGCTCGGTGGTCTCGCGCTCCAGCTCCTCGATCTCCTCCTTCGAGCGGAAGCTGAAGATCCGCAGGAAGTTGGGGATGTCCCGGTCGTCCGCGTTCAGCCAGAACTGGTAGAAGGCGTACGGGGTGGTCAGCTCGGGGTCGAGCCAGACCGTTCCGGACTCGGTCTTGCCGAACTTGGTGCCGTCGGCCTTGACGATCAGCGGTGTGGCGAGCGCGTGGACGGACTTGCCGTCGGCCTTGCGGATCAGGTCCGCGCCCGCGGTCAGGTTGCCCCACTGGTCGCTGCCGCCGGTCTGCAGGGCGCAGCCGTAGCGGCGGTTCAGCTCCAGGTAATCCATGCCCTGGAGGATCTGGTAGCTGAACTCGGTGTAGCTGATGCCGGCGTCGGAGTTGAGCCGTCGGGCGACGGCCTCCTTCGCGATCATGTTGTTGACCCGGAAGTACTTGCCCACGTCGCGCAGCAGACTGATCGCCGACATCCCGGACGTCCAGTCCAGGTTGTTGACCATGCGGGCCGCGTACGGGCCCTCGAAGTCGAGGAAGCGCGAGATCTGGCCACGCAGACGCTCGACCCAGCCCGCCACCGTCTCGGGATCGTTGAGCACGCGCTCGGCGGTGGGCTTCGGGTCACCGATCAGGCCCGTGGCACCGCCGACCAGACCGAGCGGGAGGTTCCCCGCCTGCTGGATGCGGCGCATGGTGAGGATCTGCACCAGGTTGCCGAGGTGCAGGCTGGGGGCCGTCGGGTCGAAGCCGCAATAGAACGTGACCGGGCCGTCCGCGAACGCCTTGCGCAGTGCGTCCTCGTCAGTGGACAGGGCGATCAGCCCACGCCACCGCAGCTCGTCGACGATGTCCGTCACGGTCACGCTTCTCCTTCGATCGGGCGCCCGCCCGGCGACGGCCCGGTTCGATCGGGCCCCGGGTCGGTACGACTCCAGCCTGTTAGAGCCTACGCGGTTCCTGCCGGCGAGTTTTCCCCGAGGCACCCGCCCGGCACCCCCGAGACACCCGCGAAGCGTCCCTCAGGGCACCCGGCCCACTCCCCCGAGCCCCTCTCCGATACCGGAAATTCCGTTGTTCGACGGCTGCGGGTCCATTCAGAGTGGTTCCACCGCCGTGCGGCGGCAGTGACGTGTGTGGAGACGGTCGTGCCGCCGTGGCACGCCCGGGGGAAGGGTGTGCCGAGTGCGCAACACGCTGGTTCTGAACGCGAGCTACGAGCCCTTGACGACGGTGTCGCTCCAGCGCGCCGTCGTCCTGGTGCTCCAGGACAAGGCGGTGGTGGAGCAGGCGCACCCGCTCCGCTCGATCCGGGGTACGGGCGTGACCGTCCCGGTGCCACGGGTGATCAGACTGCAACGGTACGTACGGGTGCCGTTCCGACAACAGGCTTCGTGGTCGAGGCGGGGTGTCCTGGCCCGGGACCAGCACCTGTGCGCGTACTGCGGCCGGCGGGCCACCACGGTGGACCACCTCCAGCCGAGGTCCCGCGGTGGCGCGGACAGCTGGCTGAACACCGTGGCCGCGTGCGCGGAGGACAACCAGCGCAAGGCGGACCGCACGCCGGAGCAGGCGGGGATGAAGCTGCTGCGCCGCCCGTTCGTGCCGACGCCGCAGGCCAGCCTGATGCTGGCGCTGGGGCTGCGCGGCTCGGAGGTCCGGGACCTCGCCGACTGGCTGCCGGCCGTACCGGGCCGCCCCGTCTCCGCGGCCTGAGGCCCCGCAGGGATCGAGAGTGCCCTCGACGTGATGGCACTCTCGAGGTGGGAACGGAGGCGGTGCGGGAGGCCGTGGCGCGAGAAGGACGGCGGGTGCGGGAGGCCGGAAGGTCTCAGCCCTTCGCCTGGTAGCCCGCCGCCGTGCCGTAGTTGGCCGAGTGCTCGGGCACCACGACCACCTGTCCGCCGCCGATCAGCACCCGTCCGGAGATCAGCAGCGAGCCGGTGCCCGGCGGGAAGTTGCCGCCGGTCGCCTCCTCGCCGCCGGCCAGGGGGAACCTGCTGAGGCGGGCGGGCTGGTCACGGCGTTCGTCGGCGGCGAGCACCAGCGATCCGCCGTCGATGCCGACCGCCCGGGCGGCGCCCTTGGCGGCCGTCGGCGCCTTCCAGCGCTGTTTTCCGGTGTCCAGGTCGTAACCGACCGCGGACACCGGTCCGCCGCCGTTCGGCGGGGCGATGGTGGTGACCATCGTGCGGCCCTCGAAGTACACGCCGGGAGTGGCCGAGAACGCACCGTGCGCGACGTCCAGTCTGCCCCCGTCGACGGACACCGGGATCTCGGCAGCCGGATCTCCGGCCGCACCCCAGGCGAACACCCGGTCGTTCTCGGGCTTCTCCCCGGTGGTGAGCACCACGGGCGGCTCCACGGAGAGCACCGTCACCGTCTTCGGCTGGTTGTTCAGGCCCCGCCACCAGCTGACCTTGCCGTCCGCGACGTTCAGCGCGACGGCCTGGTCGGTGGGGGTCGAGTCGGCGCAGGAGGACGCGACGAGCACGGTCTTGCCGCTGACGCCCCCGGAGAGGGTGCAGAACTTGCCCTGCCCGGTGTACTGCCAGACGTCCTTCCCGTCCGTCGACTCCCAGGCCAGCGCCCGGTCGTCACCGACGGCGACCACCTTGTCCTCGATGACGCCCACCCGGGCGGAATAGGTGCCCTTGGTGTCCGAGAGGGTCTTGGTCCAGACGGTCTTGCCGGTCTTGGTGTCCACGGCGGCCAGCAGCGTGCACGGGCTCTTCGGATCGGCCTGCGGGCGGAACAGCGCCGCTCCCAGGCCCGCCTGGTTCACCCCCGCCGACAGCCCGCACGGGACGGCCCCGGCGGCCGGCGGCTCCATCGACCAGGCCGGCTTGCCGCCCGCCCGGTCGTACGCGTGCACCCCGGAGCCGTCGGCCCGCACCACGGTGTCGGCCAGCAGCCAGCTGCCGATCAGCGTGTCGTCGCCCGCGGACGCGCCGGCCGCGGCGGGCTGCGCGGCCCACGCCCGGTTGTGCGCCACCGCGAAGCCCGGCTCGCCGCCACTGCTCGCCGCCGCGCTGCCGCCGCTCTCGGCACCGACCATCAGCCCCGCCCCCACCAGCACACCCAGCGCGGCCACCCCGGCGCCGGCCCGCACCAGCAGAGCCCTGCGACTGGGCACGTGCTCGCCGGACAGCACCGCGCCGGCGGCCTTGCGGGCCGTGACGGAGAGCGATGAGCCGGACCGGGCGCCGGAACCGGAGCGCGAGCGGGTACCACCGCCGGCACCCCGCCGGGCCTCGGCCCGCGACGGCGCGGCGGGCTCGGCCGGGAGTTCGGAGGGCCGTTCCGGAGATGTCGCCTCGGTCTTCTCGGGGCCGGGAGCTGCCTCGCCCTCCTCGATGCGCACGTAGCCGTCCACCGAGTACTCCGCGCCCTCCGGGACGTACAGGCCCTCCCCGGACGGCTGCTCGTAGTCGGCGTACGGCGCGTAGGGCTGGAACTGCTGCCCGTGGCCCGGGTACTGCGGGTACGACTGGTACTGCTCCTGACCGACGTACTGGTTCTGGACGTGGCCGCCTTCGACGTAGCCCGTTCGGCCGTATCCGCCCTGGTCGTGGCCAGTCTGGTCGTAACCGGCCTGATCGTAGCCGGGGTGCCCGTGCGCGTGGACGTCTTGGCCGTACTGCGGCTGCTGCCCGTGATCGACCGGGCCGTAGGCCGACTCCTGCTGCCACTGGGGCGACTGTTGCGGTACCCGGTCCTGCTCGGAGTGTCCGCCGTATCCGCCGTGCTGCCAGTCCGGGTGACTCCGGGACTGCCACGGCTGCGGGGAGTGGGCGTCTCCGAAGGGCTCCTGCGCCATCCGTTCCGTCCCTCCGAGCCCGTCTGCCTGCCGATGCGGCAGTCAGCATCTCACGCCCGCCCGAAGGCACGGGCCCGGCCCTCCGCCGTACGGCCCGGAGCTCTCGGCCGATCCGCGTCAGGCCGCCGACTCCGCGCGCAGGATCTCGTCGATCCGGGCCGCGAGAGTGAAGTCCAGAACGGTGAGGCCGCCGGCGCTGTGGGTCGACAGGACGAATCGCAGCGTGCGCCAGCGGATGTCGATGTCGGGGTGGTGATCGAGGGCCTCGGCCTGCTCGGCGACGGCGCCGACCACCCGGATCGCCGCCGGGAAGTCCGGGGCGTCGGCGCTGCGGGTGATGCTGTCGCCCTCCCGTGTCCACTGGGGCAGTGCGGCCATGGCCGCCGTGATCTCGTCCTCGTTCAGCCGTGCCCTGCTGGTCATCTCCGCGCTCCTGGTGGCTCGTCGGTCCGGGTGCCGGGATCCCGGGGTGCTCGGGATTCTGGGTCAGGCGGTCTTCCGGCGCGGACGTGCCACCAGCTCGCCTCCGCAGTTGGGGCAGGTGGCGGCCATGGCCTCGGTGCAGTCCGAGCAGAAGGTGCACTCGTAGGAACATATCGAGGCGCGGCTGTCGACGGTCAGCGACACCGCGCAGCGCTCGCAGGTCTCACGCATCTCCAGGGCCATGACGCATTTCTCCGATTCCCACCCAGACTGACAGTCGTTCAATTCACCAGCAGCTTGGTGACGGCCGCGAGGCCGACCACCACGATGACGGCGCGCAACGCGGCCGGTGGGAGGCGGCGGCCGACCTTGGCTCCGACCAGGCCGCCGACCAGTGAGCCCACCGCGATCAGGCCGGCCGCGGCCCAGTTCACGGTCGACGTGAACAGGAAGAAGAGCGCGGCGACGCCGTTGACGATCATCGCCAGGGCGTTCTTCACCGCGTTGATCCGCTGGAGGTCCTCCTGGAGCAGCATGCCCATCAGCGCCATCAGCAGCACGCCCTGCGCGGCGCCGAAGTAACCGCCGTAGATGCCGGTGAGGAACACCCCGACCAGCAGCACCAGGCTGCCGTCCGGGTCTCCACCGGGGCGGCGACGGGCGGCGACGGCCTTGGCCACCCGGGGTTGGATCACCACCAGGATGAGCGCGAGCAGGATCAGCACCGGGACGATCGCGTCGAAGGCCCCCTTCGGCAACTTGATCAGCAACAGCGCCCCGACCAGCCCCCCGAGCAGCGACGCGCTGCCCAGGCGCAGCACGCGGCGGCCCTGGCCGGCCAGTTCACGGCGGTAGCCGATCACACCGCTGAGCGACCCGGGCACCAGGCCGAAGGAGTTGGAGACGTTGGCGGTGACCGGTGGAATGCCCACGGCGAGCAGGACCGGAAAGGTGATCAGAGTGCCGGAGCCGACGATCACATTGATCATCCCGGCGCCGACGCCGGCCACCAGAACAGCGATCGACTCCCAGAGCGTCATGGGTCACCTCTCCTCTCGGTCCTGTCCGAGGGGATCATGCCGGACCACCTAGTGGGCCGACCAGAGTCGCCCGCGATTCGGGACGCACGCCACAGTGCCCCCGTCACGCCGGTGCGTACGCTCCGGCGCCGCGAAAGCCCGAGGGCCCGCCACCTCTCGGCGACGGGCCCTCGGTGAAACACGATCCGACCGATCACTCCGGGTCGATCTTCGGGTACTCCCGCACCGGGTCCACCCGGGGGCGGGCAGCGCCCTTCTCGGTGTCCACCGGCCGCGGGCCGGACGCCGGGTCGAGCGGCACCTGGGTGGCCGCCGGAGCCGTCTGCGGAACACTGGGCGCCGCGACCGCGCCGCCGTTCATCCCGCCGTTGCCGGTCAGGCCGGTGAAGGCTCCGCCGAGGCCCTTGAGCGCGTCGCCGACCTCGCTGGGGATGATCCAGAGCTTGTTGGAGTCTCCCTTGGCCAGCTCGGGCAGGGTCTGGAGGTACTGGTAGGCGAGCAGCTTCTGGTCGGCGTCACCGTCGTGGATGGCCTCGAAGA
Source organism: Kitasatospora sp. NPDC056783 (assembly GCF_042789895.1). Lineage (NCBI taxonomy): Bacteria > Bacillati > Actinomycetota > Actinomycetes > Kitasatosporales > Streptomycetaceae > Kitasatospora > Kitasatospora sp. NPDC056783. The sequence goes on along the minus strand of NZ_JBHUAF010000267.1, from coordinate 5,150 downwards.
CCGTCCGGATCGCGGCCGCCTCACCGTCCGCGCGCAGGACCGCGGCCTGCGCCTCACCTTCGGCCTTGAGCACTTCGGCCTGCTTCTCACCCTCGGCCTTGAGGATCTGGGCCTGGCGCTGACCTTCGGCGGTGAGGATCGCGGCGCGCTTGTCCCGGTCGGCGCGCATCTGCTTCTCCATCGAGTCCTGGATGGAGGTCGGCGGCTCGATCGCCTTCAGCTCGACGCGGTTGACCCGGATGCCCCACTTGCCGGTGGCCTCGTCCAGAACGCCGCGCAGGCCGGCGTTGATGACCTCGCGCGAGGTCAGGGTGGACTCGAGGTCCATCGAGCCGATGATGTTGCGCAGGGTGGTGACGGTCAGCTGCTCGATCGCCTGGATGTAGCTGGCGACCTCGTACGTCGCGGCGCGGGCGTCGGTGACCTGGTAGTAGATGACGGTGTCGATATTGACGACCAGGTTGTCCTGGGTGATCACCGGCTGCGGCGGGAACGGCACGACCTGCTCGCGCAGGTCGATCCGGTTGCGGACGCGGTCGATGAACGGGACGACGATGTTCAGCCCTGCGTTGAGCGTCCGGGTGTAGCGGCCGAAGCGCTCCACGATCGCGGCGCTGGCCTGCGGGATGACCTGGATCGTCTTGATCAGCGCGATGAAGGCCACCACGACCAGGACGACCAAAACGATAAGGACGGGTTCCACGGACTCTCCCCTAGACGACCAGGGCGGTCGCGCCCTGGATTTCGACGACGTCGACCTGCTGCCCAGGCTCGTACACCTGGCCCGGGTGGAGCGCACGGGCCGACCAGATCTCGCCGTTCAGCTTGATCCGCCCGCCCTCCCCGTCGACGGTTTCCGCGACGACCGCGGTGGCGCCCTGGAGCGCCTCGATGCCCATCTTGACCTGCGGACCCTTTTCCAACTGCCGACGGGCGATCGGGCGGACGAAAACCACCATCGCGGCCGAGACCGCGACGAAGGTCAGGGTTTCCAGGACCACTCCGCCACCCAGTGCCGCCACACCGGCGGCAACCAGAGCACCCACCGCGAACATGGCGAACTCCGGCACCGCGGTGAGCACCAGCGGTATGCCAAGCCCTGCGGCGGCCAAGAGCCACCAAATCCAGCTGTCCACACGTCCATCCTAGGGAGCGAAGGCCTTCGAAGCGGACAGTTCCCGCAGGTCGAGGGGTGGAAACCGGTCGCGCGTGCGACCGGCTTCCGACAGCCTTCCGGATGACGGACGGACAGGGCCTCAGCCCAGCGGCAGACCCTGGGCCGACCAGCGGTCTCCGTGCCGCTCCAGGGTGAGCGGCAGTCCGAAGCACTTGGAGAGGTTCCGGGCGGTCAGCTCGGTGTCGATGGGACCAGCCGTGAGCACCTTCCCCTGGCGAATCATCAGGACATGGGTGAAGCCCGGCGCGATCTCCTCGACGTGGTGGGTGACCATCGCCATCGCCGGGGCGAGCTCGTCCTTGGCGAGCGCGCCGAGCCGGCGGACCAGGTCCTCGCGGCCGCCGAGGTCCAGACCAGCGGCGGGCTCGTCGAGCAGCAGCAGCTCGGGGTCGGTCATCAGGGCGCGGGCGATCAGGGTGCGCTTGCGCTCGCCCTCAGAGAGGGTGCCGAACTTGCGGCCAGTGAGATTGGCCATACCGAGGCGGTCGAGCAGGGCGAGGGCCCGGGCCTCGTCCGACTGCTCGTAGCTCTCCTGCCAGCTGACCGTCATGCCGTACGCGGCGGTGAGCACGGTCTGGAGCACCGTCTGCTCAGCCGGCAGCTTGTCGAACATGGCGGCGCCGGCCAGACCGATCCGCGAGCGCAGCTCGAAGACGTCGATCTCGCCCAGCTTCTCGCCCAGGACCGTGACCTTGCCCGAGGTCGGGAACAGGTACGACGAGGCGATCTGCAGCAGCGTGGTCTTGCCGGCGCCGTTCGGGCCCAGGATGACCCAACGCTCGCCCTCGGAGATGGACCACGAGACCTGGTCGACCAGCGCGCGCCCCTCCCGGACCACGGATACGTCCACCAGCTCCAGCACGTCGCTCATGGCTATGCCTTCCCCAAAAAACAAGATTCTCGGCCGTCGGTGCGGGCGGCGAGCCTACTCCGGCAGCCGGTGGGCACGGGATGGGTGCGCCGCACACGCATGGGCAAACCTACGCCACGCGGATGACCGCCGATTCCGTAGGCTGGCCGGATGCTCGCGACTCCTGCCGACAATCCGTACGAAGAGCCCCGTTCGGGGCGGCTCACCGCTTGGGGCAACGCCCTGCTGGCAGGCCTGGTGCCTCCGGACGACGCCGCTGCGGCCGTCTTGGCCGGGGACGAGTCCCACCGGGTGACCGGACTGCCGGGTGACGAGCCCGGCGAGCTGCATGGGCTGACCTGGGCGCTGGGGCGGCTTCGGGTGCTCGGGGTGAAGGGCCTGCGTCTCGCCCTGCCCTCAGCCGGGCATCCGCTCGGGCTGACCGGCCCCAGGGTCTTCAACGAGCGGGCCATGAGTGCGGGCGAGGCCGTGCTGGCCGTGGGTGCACCGCTCGGGCTGGTGCCGGAGGTGGAGGTGTACGGCCCGGTCGGCGATCGCTCGGCCACCGTGCTGTGGCGCTGCTCCGAGGTCACCGACACACCGCCGGCCGACGTACCGTCACTGCACGAGGCCGAACGTGAGCTTGCGGACGGGCTGCGAGAGGCAACCGTCATGCTCACCCGTCTCGACGTGGCCGGCGCCGGACCCGAGGCCCTGCGCGCACTCGACGCCTACCGCCGTCGAGGCCACAGCGAACTGCTCGCCCCCGGCTACCCGCCCCGGGCCGTTCGCGTCCTGGAGTCGGCACGCCAGGTGTCGGCCCTGCTGTCGATCGCCTCCGGCGGGCACGGAGCTGCCGTGAGCGCCACCGAGATGGCGGCCCGCCAATCCGCCCTGGCCCCGCTGCGCCGCACCGCCCGGCGCGCACAGGTGGCCGCCTACAACGCCCTCGTCGACGAGCGAGACGACCGCTGAGAGCTGCTGGGGCCCGGGGGCGGCGGCGAGCGCGATGACCTCCGCGCGTTCGTACCCGCCCCGTCGGGGTCGGCGTCAGAAGCCGGCCGGACACGGCCGTCTGGCGACACATCACCTCCATTCGGGCTTCCCTGCCGAACGGCGCGCCCCCAGCGCACTACTCCTCCCTGGTCTCCCCGTGGCGAACAGCCCAGAGCGCCGCCTGGGTTCGGTCGGCCAGGTCCAACTTCATGAGGATGTTGGACACATGGGTCTTCACCGTCTTCTCGGAGAGGTGCAGACTGCGCGCGATCTCCCGGTTGGAGCGGCCGTCGGCGATGTGACCGAGCACCTCGCGCTCACGCTCGGTGAGAGTGCCACCGCGGCCCTGCGGGGCGCGTGGGCCTTCGTCGGAGAGCAGGGCTTCGGCCAGTTCGGGCTGGAGCAGGACGTGGCCGGCATGAACCGAGCGGATCGCCCCGGCCAGCGCTTCCGGGTCCACGTCCTTGTAGACGTAACCGGCCGCACCGGCCCGAAGCGCGGGGACCATCGTGCGGTGCTCGGTGAAACTGGTGACGATCAGGATCCGGGCCCGGCTGCCCTCCCCTTTGAGCGTGCGCAGCGCCTCGATGCCGTCGACGCCCGGCATCTTGAGGTCCATCAGGACGACATCGGGGTCGAGTTCACGCGCCCGCTCGACGCCCTCCGCCCCATCGGCCGCCTCCCCCACCACCTCGATGTCGTCCTGGACCTCAAGGAAGGTGCGCAGCCCACGCCGGACCACCTGGTGGTCGTCGACCAGCAGGACGCGGATCGACGGTGTGCTCTCAGGCACCGGGGACCTCCATCTCGACGAGCGTCCCCCGGCCGGGGGCCGACTCCAGGGTGAGCGTGCCGCCGACGGCGGCCGCGCGGTCGCGCATCGAGGCCAGGCCCAGATGGCGGCCGGCTCGACGAACGGACTCCGGATCGAAGCCGCGCCCGTCGTCGCGCACCCGCAGAACGGCACCGCGTGCGGGCGTCCCGGCCAGGGTGACGATGACCCGCCGGGCGTCGGAGTGGCGCAGCGCGTTGTGCAGCGCCTCCTGCGCGACCCGTAGCAGTGCGGCCTCCTGGGCGGGTGGCAGCGCCCGGACGCCGTCGGCGGCGAAGGTCACATCGGCGGCGTGCGCCCGGTCGAGGACCTGAACCTGGGAGGCGAGGGTGGCACTCAGCCCGTCCTCCTCCAGCGCGGCGGGACGCAGCTCGACGACGACGGCACGCAGTTCGTCGGCGGCTTCGGCGGCCAGCCGGGCGACCTCGGCGAGTTCGGCACGCGCCCTGGCGGGGTCGCGGTCGACGAGCTTCGCGGCGGCCTTGGCGGTGAGCCGGAGCGAGAAGAGTTTCTGCGAGACCGCGTCGTGCAGATCGTGGGCGATCCGGGCGCGCTCGCCGGCCAGTGTGAGTTCGCGGCTGCGTTCGTACAGCCGGGCGTTGGACAGGGCGAGAGCGGCGTGCGCGGCAAGGATCCGCAACAGCTCTTCGTCGTGGTCGGTGAAGAGGCCGCCGCCCCGCTTGTTGGCGATGTAGATGACGCCCATCACCTGCGGTTCGTCCTCGGGCGCGTCGCTGTCCAGGATCGGCATGCCGAGGAAGGCGTCCATGTCCGGATGGGCCGCGGGCCACCCTTCGAAGGCAGGTGCCTTGCGGACGTCCACGAGCCGGGTGGACCCGGTCTCGTGCAGCATCGCGGCGAGCACTCCGTGCTGCCGGGGCAGTGGGCCGATCGCCCGCCACTGCTCGTCGGTGACACCGTCCACCACGAACTGGGCGAAGCCACCATGGTCGTCGGGCACGCCCAGGGCCGCGTACTCGGCGCCGAGCAGGCTTCGGGCGGAGGCGGTGATGCGGCGCAGCACTTCGCGGACCTCCAGGTGCCGGCTCATGGCGAGCAGTGCCTGGCTGACGGCCTCGATCCCGGCCAAGCACGGTTCGCAAGCGGGCAGCGGGCCCTGGTGGGCCCAGGGGTCTCCGGTGGTGCTGGACATACCGCCAAACTACCGCCGCCGCAGGGACCGCCGCGTCCGTCCGGGGCCGCCCCGGGCCCAGGTCCGCAGACCTAGGCCGCAGGGCCCGCCGGGAACGGTACGGGACCGCCCGGAACGCCGACGGGCGGCCCTCCCCGGTGGG
>NZ_JBHUAF010000266.1:0-12085 GCF_042789895.1 Kitasatospora sp. NPDC056783 | reverse complement strand
GCTCCGAGCCGCACGGGTGCGTCGGGGACGCGCAGGCGCACCTCGTCGAGGTCGACGACGGCCTGCGCCTCGACGGTCATCGCGAGCAGCGGCGTCCCGTCGTCGCGCGCCGCGAAGCCGCGCTCGGCGATCTGCCGGTAGGGGATGAGCGCCAGTACGTCCTGGTGCGGCCCGTCGCCGGCCGGGGTGGTGGTGTCGAGCGGGATGTCGGCCAGGGCGCCGACCTCGGAGACGCTGCCGAGCAGGACGTCGAGGCGGTCCGGGCCGGTGGTGTCGGGCCGGTAGACGAGGGCGAAGGGGCCCGGCCGCGGTCCGAGGACGCGGCCGAGCAGGTCGTGTGTCACACCACACCTCCGGCGAGGGCGGGTTCGCGGCCGGCGGGCAGGGGCAGCGAGGTCAGCAGGTCGTCCGTGAGGGCGATCGAGGCGCAGCGCGCGGCGGCGTACTCCAGGGTCATCCGGTGGTGGCGCCGGCCGAAGTCGGCGATGGCGTCGGCGACCACGAACGGCTGGATGTCGTGGCTGAACCCGTCCAGGGCGGTCATCAGGACGCCGACGTGGGCGTAGACCCCGCAGATGACCAGCTGGTCGCGGCCGCTGTCGCGCATCCGCTGGAGGAGGTCGGTGTCGTGGAAGGCGCTGTAGCGCCACTTGGTGAACACCCAGTCGCCGTCGGCGGGTGCCACCGGCGCGACGACCTGGCGGTCCTCGGGGCTGGTCGTCATGCCGGGGCCCCAGATGTCCCTGAGCAGCCCGCGCTGCTCCTCGGTCATCCCGCCGGGCTGGGCGGTGTAGGCGACGGGAACGCCGAGCGAGGCGAGGCGCTCGCGCAGTCGCGCGGTGTTGCGCACCATCGACTCGACGGGCTCCTGCCCGGCCGGGAACGCGGCGAGGAAGTACTTCTGGAGGTCGTGCACCAGCAGCACGGCGCGGTCGGGGTCGACCGTCCAGTCCACCGTGTTCGCCGGCAGGTCGGCTGCCGTCGGCAGGGGATACGGGCGGATGGGAGGTATGCCTGGCACAGGTGGTGCTCCTTACTGGGACTGGTGGGTGCGGGCGTGCGGTCCGCGGGGCGGGCCGAAGGGCTCAGACACCGAGGGCCGCACCCCCGTCCACCGTCAGGTCGTGCATGGTGATGTGGGAGGCCTTGTCGGAGAGCAGGAACGCCACCGCGTTGGCGATGTCCCTGGGCCGGGCGAGCTTTCCCAGCGGGATGCCCACCCGGAACGCTTCCGGGACGCCGTCGATGGAGGCCCGGGCGCTGCCCTGGTCGGTCCACATGGCCGTGAGCATCGGGGTGTCGGTGGAGCCGGGGGCGACGATGTTGGCGCGGATGCCGTACTTCGCCACCTCCAGCCCCAGGCACTTGGTGAACATGGTCGCGGCGGCCTTGGAGGCGGCGTACGCCGACATCTCGGTGCGCGCGGTGCCCGCCGAGTTGGAGGCGATGGTGACGATCGCGCCCCGGCGCCGGGGGACCATGCGGTTGACGACGGCGCGGGACACGAAGAAGGTGCCGGTGGTGTTGACCGCGAAGGTGATGCTCCACTCGGCGTCGGTCAGGGCGCGTGCCTCGCCGAGCCTCAGCACGCCCGCGGCGTTGACCAGGTGGTCGATCGGCCCCAGCTGTGCCTCGACGTCGTCCACCAGCGCCTCGACCCGCGCGCTGGACGTGACGTCGCCGATGAAGGCCGTGACGGACTCGCCCCGTTCGTGGGACTCCTTGACCAGGACGTCGAGCAGGTCGCCGTCCCGGTCGACGGCGGCCACGGTGATCCCCTGGCCCGCGAGCGCCTCCACCACCGCCGCGCCTATGCCGCCGGCCGCGCCGGTGACCAGAGCTATTTGGTTCTGCATGACGGTCGGCTCCTTATTCAGCTGCTGCCGCGGCTGATCGCTCAGCCATGCCAGACGGAAACCACGTCGGCGGCCTGGCTGGGGTTCAGTCGCGGGTCGCAGTAACTGGTGTACTTGTCCCCGATCCGGTCGGCCTCGGAAGCATTCTGTGCGCATTCGAAGACATCGTCCGGAGTGGTCTCCAAATGGAGCCCGCCGGCCACGCCGCCGTTCCCGTCGACCGCTGCCTGGAATTCCCGGATTTCCTGCACGACGGTTTCGACGTACCGGGTCTTGTAGTTGTGCGGGGTGCACACGGTGTTGCCGTGCATCGGGTCGCACAGCCAGATCACCGGGTACCCGGCCGCGCGGACGGCGCGCACCAGGGCGGGCAGCCGCTCGGCCGCGTTGCCGGCGCCCATGCGGGAGATGAGCGTCAGCCGGCCGGCCTGGCGCAGCGGGTCGAGGCGCTCGCACAGCTCGAGGAGCTGTTCGGGCGTCATGGTCGGCCCGACCTTGACCGAGACCGGGTTGGCGAGCGCGGCGAAGAACGCGACGTGGGCGCCGTCGAGCCGCCGGGTGCGCTCGCCGATCCACGGCCAGTGGGTCGAGGCCAGCAGCAGCGAGCCGTCCGCCTCGTGGCGCAGCATGGCCGACTCGTAGTCGAGCAGCAGGGCCTCGTGGCTGGTCCACACGGGTGCCTCGACGGGGGACGGGCCCTCGTCGCAGGCCCAGCCGAGCAGCGCCGTCACGTCGGAGGCCGCCCGGTAGCCGCTGATCAGCCGTTTGGGGTCCGGCCTGCGGGCGTCGGGATCGGCTTCCGGGGCGTTGACCATGTGGCCCCGGTAGACCGGGAGTTCGACCCCGTCGACGACCTCGGTGGGGTTGGAGCGCGGCTTGCCGAACTGTCCGGCGAGCCGGCCCACCCGGATGACGGGCTTGTGGGAGCGGCCCTTCATCACCCCGGCGAGGACGTCGAGGAGCGCGCTCTTGCGGGCCACGTGGCCGCTGGTCGCCTCCGCCGGGTCCTCCGCGCAGTCACCGCTCTGGATCACCTGGAGTTCGCCCGCCGCGACGCGGGCGAGCTGCTCGCGCAACGTCCGGACATCGGCCCCGCGCACCAGCGCCGGGGATTCCCTCAATTCATCGTGGACCTGCCACAGAACTTCTTCGTCCGGCCAAGTCGGCTGCTGGTCCGCGGGCCTTGTCTTCCATTGTGCGACTTTATGCACGTGGCACCTCCAGTGCTCTCGTGGTCGCTCAGGCGGGGTCGTGCCGTCGAGTTTGCGAAATTGAGCCCTTCGGTCGCCATCGTGATATCCCAACTTCGTCAGGTGGCGGTTTTTCAGTCACCTGACGGGCATTAAGTCACATATTCCCCGGGATAGTGCGCAGGGGGGTGGCGGTGTGTCATCCGGGAAATGGAGGGGTGGCCGCCGCCGGGGTGGGGACCGGTCCGGCAGCGTCCGAATGGCCGGCCGAGCGGTGACCTGACAGATTCGGATCCGGGATATGCACAGCGTCGCCGAACCGCCCTACGCTGGACCTTATGATCAGCCGGTTAGCCATTGCCATGCTTCACCAGCTGGCAGCCGAGGGAGTTGCCCCGTGGCTGTCGGCCGACGCCACATCCGACTTCGACGTCGAGGTCCTGAGCCATCTTGCCCGTCGCGAGCTCGTCGCGGGCGTGGTGCTCACCGGCGGACCGCCCGCCGTGCTGCACCGCGTCTGCGACGCGCTGTTCCCCGCGTTCCTGGCGACGGACGGGCGGGCCGGGCACGTCTCGGTGGCCCCCGCCGTCGGCAGGGGGACGAGTGCCGAGGACCTCTTCGAGACGGCCGCCGACCTGCACGAGCAGGTGGGCCGCGCCAACGTCCTGGTCCGGCTGCCCGTGGACCCGGGCGGCGTGGCGGCGACGCGCGACTGCCTGGCCGAGGGCATCGGGGTGCACGCCGGCCCGGTGTACTCGGAGGAGGGCTACGAGCAGCTCCTCGACGCCTTCTTCGTCGGCATCGAACGGGCCCTCGTGTCCGGGTTGCCGCTGCACGAGATCACGCTCGTCGCCGGGGTCCCGGTCGGCCTGCTGGACGACGCGGTCGACGCGCGGCTGGCGGCGGTGCCCGGTCCACGGGCCGTCGCTGCCCGGGGCACCGCCGCCGTCGCGCTGGCCCGCTGCCTGCACCGGCTCCGCGAGGACCGGCTCAGCACGGACTGGTGGCGGGTCATCAGAACGGCGGGGGCGCAGCTCCCACTGCTGCTCTGGTCGGACCCGTCCCCGCGCCACATGGAGGCCCTGGTGGGCGCGAACACCGCGCACGTGCTGAGCGTGCGGCGGCTCGAAGCGGTCGCCGCGGAGGCCGAGCTGGCGGGGGAGGCGTTGATGGGTTCGAACTCCGAGGGCCGCCGGGTCCTGAAGGAGCTGGCGGAGCTGGGCGTCGACCTGGGCACGGTGGCCAGTGACCTGGAGCGGGCGGGGCAGGAGCGCGGGTGAACGCGTACGGCGGTGCCCCGCCCCGGGGGCACCGCCGTACGGAAGGTCAGGACCTGACGCCGTCCTGCTCGCGCTCGGGGAAGACCGCCCCCGTCAGGTGCAGCAGCGGCGCGGCCTTCACCGCGGTCTCCTCGAACTCGGCGGCCGCGTCGGACAGGGCGATCACCGCCCCGCCGACCCCGTAGCGGACCCGGTCCTCGGTGATCAGCGCGGTGCGGATGACGATGCTCCAGTCCGCGGCGCCGGTCAGCGACAGATAGCCGATGGAGCCGGAGTAGACCCCGCGGGCGCCGCCTTCGAGACGGTCGATGATCTTCATGGTGCGCACCTTGGGCGCGCCCGTCATCGAACCGCCGGGGAAGGCCGCGCGGACGCAGTCCACCGCGTCCAACTCGGGCCGCAGCCGCGCCCGGACGGTGCTCACCAGCTGGTGGACCGTCGCGTAGCTCTCCACCCGGAAGATGTCGTCGGCCTCCACCGAGCCGGGCACGGCGCACCGGCCCAGGTCGTTGCGGACCAGGTCGACGATCATCAGGTTCTCGGCGCGGTCCTTCTCGTCGGTGGCCAGCGCGGCGACCAGTGCCGCGTCCTGGGCCGGGTCCGTGCCGCGCGGCCGGGTGCCCTTGATCGGCTCGGACACCATCACCCCGTCGGTGCCGACCCGCAGGAACCGCTCCGGCGACGTGCTCAGCACGTTCAGCCCGTCGAACTGGAGCAGCGCGGCGAACGGTGCCGGGTGGTCGCGACGCAGCCGAAGGTAGCTGTGCCAGGGGTCGTAACTGCCCCGCACCTCGGCCATGTTGGTCAGGCACACCTCGTACGTCTCGCCCGCGGCGATCTCCTCCTGGCAGGCGTCGATCAGGGCCAGGTAGGACGTCCGGTCGTGCCGCAGCTCGACCGTCGCCGTCTCCTCGGCCGGCTCGTCCTCGGGCCCCGGCGCCTCCCCGACGCCGGGGACCGCCTCGGGCAGCCGCCCCGCGGCCTCCCGTTCCAGCCGCTCCCGTGCCCAGCCGAGCCATCCCCGCGCCGCCGCGGTGCTGCCGGCGACGTCCTTCTCGGCCGCCGCCAGCAGGTAGCCGGTCCCGGTGACGTGGTCGATCACCAGGGCCCGGCCGGTGAACACCATGGTGGCGTCCGCGTCCGGTGAGCGGTGCACCGCGTCGCCCCCGCACTCGGCCTTGAGCTCGTAGCCGAGGTAGCCGACCCAGCCGAGCGCGAAGTCGAAGGGCAGCGGCGGCACTTCGGTGCGGATGCCGCGCAGGTCCCGCTGGATCCAGTCGAGGAAGCCGCCCGCTGACACCTCGGTGCCCATCGGGGACCGCACGCTCACCGTGCCGCTGGACACGTCGGCCGTGGCCACCCGCCCCAGCGGCCCGGAGGCGTCGCCCATCACGGAGAACCGTCCGCGTCTCGCGTCGGGCCGGCTGCTGTCCAGCCAGAAGGCGTGATCGCGGTCGCGGAACAGCGCGGCGTACGCGGCCTCGTCGTTCCAGCGGGTCGGCAGCCGCTCCACCAGCACGCGCAGCCGCCGGGCCGACTGCTCCGGGGCCGGCGGCTCCGGGGCGGGCGGCTCCGGAGCGGGTCGCACCGGCCACACGATGCCGGACGGGCGCCGTCGGCGCAGCGGGTGCCGGCCGACGTGGGGGCTGCTCAACTCGGCGAAGTTCCGCAGCAGGCGGGTGCCGTCCCGGGTGCAGATCGACTCCGGGTGGAACTGGATCCCCCACATCGGACGCAGCCGGTGCCGCAGCCCCATCAGGACGCCGTCCGGCGTCCAGGCGGTGGCCTCCAGCTCCGGCGGCAGCGCGCTCACCGTGAGCGAGTGGTAGCGGACCACCTCCATCGGGTCGGGAACCCCGTGGAACAGGCCGGTGCCGGAGTGGTGCACCGGGGAGGTCCGCCCGTGCCGGGGCTCCGGTGCCCGGTGGACCTCGGCGCCGTGCAGCAGCCCGATCGCCTGGTGCCCGAGGCAGACACCGAGCAGCGGCTGCCGTGCGTACGCCACGACCTCGCGGGAGATGCCCAGATCGGTGGCGCGGTGCGGGGTGCCGGGGCCGGGCGAGATCACCACGTTGTCGAACTCGGTGAGCATCGCCGGGCGCCAGGCCGGGTCGTCGTTCCGGACGACCTCCGGCTCCCGGCCGTTCACCTCCGTCAGCTGGTGGAAGAGGTTGTAGGTGAACGAGTCGTAGTTGTCGATCAGAAGCGTGCGCACGATTGTCCTCGGGTTCGTCGTCGGTGGCCGGGTCGGTAGGTCTCAGACCGTGCGCGGCACGATCTCGAACAGCAGGTGCTCGACCGTCTCGCTGCCGTACTCGGACTCGCGCACCGGACGGGCGGCCAGCAGACGCAGCCTGCGTCCGGTCTCCTCCGCCGCGCGGTACAGCGCCTGCACGTCGCCGCGGTCGCTGAAGTGCAGCAGGGCGCGGCCGGTCGGGGTCACTCGCAGCGGCGCCTCGGCCAGGTACCGGCGGTGCGCCTGGTAGCCCGGGTCGACGTAGGCCCGCTCGTGCGAGGAGCGGTAGCTGTAGTCGTCGGGGGCCAGGACGTAGTTGGAGCTCCAGAAGACGACGTCGAAGCGCTCGTCGGACTCCAGGCCGGAGAACAGGTCGCTGTGCACGGCGCGCAGCCGGCCGTGGACGCCATGCCGGTCGGCGTTGGCCGCGGCGTTCGCCACCGCCATCGGGTTGATGTCCGCGGCCACCGCCCGGTCGAAGCCGGAGAACAGCGCCATCGTGGCCACCAGGCCGGTGCCGCAGCCCATTTCGAGGAAGGAGCCGCCGGCGTGGGAGCCCGGCTCCGCGAGGCCGAGGAACTCGATCCCGACCCGGGTCGAGGGCGAGAAGACCGGGGCGAAGACCTCCGGGAGCAGGTCCCACTCCCGGCCGTACATGGTGAAGACCCGGGGCCGGTCCTTGCGGGTGAGCGACTCGTGGCTGCGCCCGAGCGAGCGCTGGTAGCTGCCGAGCCGGAGGTGCCCGAGGGCGTTCTCGCCACGCGGTGCGGGCGCGATGACCGATTCCAGCTGTGCGTGCGACATCTGTCTCCCCCATACTCAATCTCGACTGCCCGCCTGAGCGGCCCGTCGTGCCACGACCCTGTGGCGCTGGATTCAGCCTCGTCGTGGAGCGCGTTCACCAGAAGGTGGTCGGGCGACAACGTCGGTGATGGGGGGTGGTGGCCCACCCACCGCGCACCGCGCTCACCTGCACGGCGGGCCTGAGCCCCGGTTGACCACTGCCTGAGGGCCAACCTAGATTTTGTCGACTGCTTGCTCGGTTCAAGGGGGGAGCGAACACAGTGCGGGACATCCCGGGGTCTTCGTCTAACGCGCTCGACATGCTCGAACTGCTGGTCGCGGAGGCCCCCGCGGACCGCTACGAGAAGGTCGTCACCGACGCCCGGGCCGACGGCGTCACTCCGCACCGGCTGGCCGAACTGGAACGTGCCCGGGACCTCTCATTACGCATCAGGGACCTCTTCGAACGACGCCGCCAGCGCGAGGCCGGACTCGCGGCGCTGGTCGACACCGTTCGCGACCTCACCCTTCCGTACACACTCAGCACCCTGCTGAAGGTGATCGTCCGCCGCACCCGGCTGCTGTTCGGCGTCGACATGTCCTGGGTGGCGCTGTTCGACCCCCAGCAGAAGGGCTCGTTGGTGCGCGCCGCGGACGGCCAGGCCTCGGCGATCACCGTCGGCTTCCGGATGCCCCTGTCGGGCGGGCTCGGGCTGCGCGCGATGAAGCTGGCCGGTCCGTTCTCGACCCCCGACTACCTGACCGACGAGACCTTCACCCACGCCGAGGAGACCGACGGGGTCGTCCGGGCCGAGGGCCTGCGCGCCGTGATGGCGGTCCCGCTCCAGCGCGACAACGAGGTCACCGGCGTCCTCTACGCGGCCGGGCGCTCCGTGCGGCACTTCGGCCCGGACGAGATCTCGCTGATGGTGTCCCTCGCGGACCTGGTCTCGGTCGCCATCGAGAAGGCCAGCCTGCTCGACCGCACCCGCCAGGAGATCGCCGAGGTGGCCGAGGACACCGAACGCGAGCGCAGCTCCTCGCAGTTGGCCCAGCAGCTGCGCAGCACGCACAGTCGGCTGATCGACCTGGTGCTGGCCGGCAACGACCTCCAGGTGCTCACCACCGAGGCGGGCCGGCTCCTGGGCGGCTCACTGAGCGTCCGGGACGCGGCGGGGCGGGAGGTGGCGGCGGCGGGCTCCGTCCCGGAGACGGCGGTCGCGGACGAGGTCGCCACCGCCTCGCTCGACGCGCACGCCGAACGGCGGCCGGTGCGCACGGCCGGCGGCCTGTGGGTGGCCCCGGCGGCCGCCGGGGCGGAGATGCTCGGCACGCTGGTGCTGCTCCCGCCCGAGGAGCCCGACGCCACCGGGACGGCGGACCCGCCCGAGGACGCCGAGGAGGCCGAGCGGCACCGGGTCCAGCTGCTCGCCATGGTCGCCCAGTGCATCGCCGTCCTGCTGCTGATGCAGCGCAGCGCGGCCGTCGCCGACGGCCAGGCCCGCGACGAGTTGCTCCGCGACCTGCTCTCCGGCTCCCCGTCGGTGCTCGAACAGGTCGCCGAGCGCGCCCGACGGCTCTCCCTCGACCTGGACGAACCCCATGTCGTGGTGGCCACCCGCCCCGAAGGGGGCATCCAGGGCCGGGCCCTGGTGTGGGCGTCGGCGTACGCCCACCGGCACCGCGGGCTGCGCACCCTGGCCGGGGACTGCCTGGTGTTCCTGCTGCCCGGCACCGACCCGGGCGCCGCCTCGGCCGCGCTGTCGAAGGAGCTGACCTCGGTGCTGGGTCGCCGGGTCACGGCGGGCAGTTCCGGCCCGGCCGGGAATCCGGCGGCCATCGCCACCGTCTATCAGGAGGCCAGACGCTGCCTGGACGCCGTGGTCGCCCTCGGCGGGGTCGGCAGCACCGCCTCGCCGCAGGAACTCGGCTTCCTCGGGCTGCTGTTGTCGGAGAACCCCGACACGGGCGACTTCATCAGCCACACCATCGGCGCGGTGCTCGACTACGACAACCTCCAGCGCACCGAACTGGCGAGGACGCTGGAGGAGTACTTCGCCTCGGGCGGCAGCCCCACCTACGCGGCGGAGCGGCTCCACGTGCACCCCAACACCGTGTCACGGCGGCTGGAACGCATCACCGAACTGCTCGGTGAGAAGTGGCAGGAACCGGCTCAGGCACTGGAGGTGCAAGTGGCCCTCCAACTGCACCGTACGCGACGCGTCCTGACCCGGAAGCAGGAACTCCACCGAGCCGCCCCCGCGCGCGGCTGACGACGGTGGGCCCCTCGTACGGGAACGGCTCGCTCCGGTCGGCGGTCCGCAGGTCGCCGACCCGCAACTCACTCTCGTCGTGCGGCGGTTCGGCCAGCTTCGGGGCCGCCGTCAGGGCGCGGACGGCGTGCGCGGCGGAGGCCAGGGTGATGTGCCGGTGCCAGCCGTTGAAGGACCGCCCCTCGAAGTCGACGAGCCCGACCGGCACCGATATCCGGGCGAAGTCGTGCTCGGCGCGCAGCGTCAGCTTCGTCAGGCGCAGCATCGCCCCCGCCGTCCCCTCGGTCATGTTGCTGATCCAGTACCGCTGCGGCCAGCCGTGCGGATCGGTCCACTCGCCGAGCAGCAGCACCCTCCCGCCGCCGGCCGGTGACGAGGGCGACAGGACGACCCGGACGGTCGCCACCAGACTGGTGCGGGCCGTTCCGGTCTCCGGGTCCCGCCAGACGACCGGCCGGCGCATGGCCCGGATCATCTTCAGCAACTGCTGGGCGGAGACCTCCCGGTCGGTGTCGCCGGGCAGTCGGCCCGGGTCGGCGATCGTCACCCGGGTCGTCCCGCTGACGGCGGCCAGCAGCGGCATCCGCTCGGCGGCGAACTGCCGGACGAGGGCGCGCGGGTCGCAGTCCGGAAGGTCCACGACGACGGGGCGGGGGGTGCCCCCAGCCCACCCGCGCACCTCCAGGGCGGTGGCCGCGACACACTCCGCGTCGGTGACCGTGGGGTGTCCGGCACCGGAGCCCGTCCGGCCGGTGGCCGTCCCGCGGGGCTCCTCGGGGCACATCAGCCGCCAGTGCACGGGCGCGCTCGCCTCCTCGTCCACGGCCCAGATCCCCAGCGCCTCCTGGCTGTTGACGACCTGGCCCAGGCTGGGCACGAACCGCCGGGCCACCCCGACCGAGTGGCGCCCGGCCTTCGGGATGACCAGCGGCCGCGCCACCCAGGCGCGCGGGCGCAGCACCCGCTCCAGGTACTGGCACAGCACCGCCCGCAGCGGCATCCAGTCCCAGGTGGACGAGGAGACGAAGTGATGCAGGCTCTGTTCGGCCGCGCCGCCCCCGACGTGGGCGGCGATGTTGCGTGCGGTCTTGCGTCCGTCGGCCGTCAGTAGCCCGTACAGGTACTGAGCGCCCTTCTCCCTCTGGTCCGCACGCGGCAGCAGGGCGAACAGTTCGGCGCACAGTTCGGCGACAGCGGCGTCCGGCACCTCCGGTCGAAGGCGCCGTATGGTGTCCACGGCAGTCATTTCCACGATCCCCTAACTCCGACACCCCCGCGTTCTCCTGAGCGGAGGGGGTTGTCTTCACGGTGCGGTCGGAGGGGCCGCCGACAACAGGTGAGCCGACCACACACATCCGCCCCGTCGCGCTGGTCCGACCACCGGCGCGGGGAGGGGCGGGCATCCGTCCAGCCCGGACCCACTGACCTTGAGGACTGAGATGATCGCGTCCTGGTACGACCGGCAAGGCCCCGCCGCCGAGGTGCTCCGGTGCGGAGATCTGCCCGATCCCGTGCCCGGCCCCGGCGAGGTCCGGGTCCGGGTCACGGTCTCGGGCGTCAACCCCGGCGACACCAAGAAGCGGCGCGGCTGGCTCGGTTCGTCGATGCCCTGTCCGCGGGTGATCCCGCACAGCGACGCGGCCGGGGTCGTCGACGCCGTCGGCGAGGGCGCCGACGCGCGCCTGGCCGGCCGCCGGGTGTGGGTGTACGGCGCCCAGTCCTACCGCCCCCACGGCACGGCCGCGCAGTACACCGTGGTGCCCGCCGAGCTGGCGGTTCCGCTGCCCGACCACCTGTCGGACGACCTCGGTGCGAGCCTGGGCATCCCCGGCGTCACCGCGCACCGCACCGTCTTCGCCGACGGGCCCGTCGACGGCAAGGTGGTCCTGGTGCACGGCGTCCTCGGCGCGGTCGGCTCGATGGCCGCGCAGCTCGCGCACTGGGCGGGAGCGACCGTGATCGGCACCGTACGGCGCGGAGCCGACACCGAGCGGGTCGACCCGGTGGCGGTCGCCCACACCATCGCCCTGGACACCGCCGACCCGGCGGCCGCGATCCGCGCGTTCGCGCCGCAGGGCGTGGAGCGGGTGATCGAGGTGGCCCTGTCCGACAATGCCGACCTGGACTGCGCGGTGGTCCGCAACGACGCGGTCATCGCCGGGTACGCCACCCGCGCCGACCGCACCGAGATCCCGTTCTGGCCGCTGCTGTTCAACAACGTCACGCTGCGGCTGTTCGGCAGCACGACTTCCCCGCGGAGGCCAGGCGGCAGGCCGCCCGCGACCTCACGGCCGCCGCCGCCGTCGGCGCCCTCACGGTGGCGACCGCCGCCCGCTACCCGCTGGGCGACCTCGCCGAGGCCCACGAGCACGTCGACGCCGGGGTCCGCGGCCGGGTGTTGGTGGACGTCCCGCGGCCGTAGGGCCGGGGCCGAGCCCGGGGCCGGCCGCCCCGTGGTGTCACGGGG
>NZ_JBHUAF010000265.1:0-12104 GCF_042789895.1 Kitasatospora sp. NPDC056783 | reverse complement strand
CCCTCGGCCTGGCGCGTCAGGTCAGGAGCTTGTCCTTGGCCCTCTGGTACTCCTCATCGGAGATGGCGCCCCGGTCCTTCAGGTCCGCGAGTCTCGCCAGGTCGTCGACGTGGCCGCGGCCGGTGGCGCCGACGGCGGTGGAGCCGCCCTCCGGCGCCGTCCCGGCCGCGTCCCGGATATAGGCCTTGAACGCGGCCTCGGACCGTTGCGCCTGTTCGACGTCCCGTTTGCCCATCGAGCCCCCGCGGGCGATCAGGTAGGCGAGGACGCCGATCAGCGGCAGGATGATCACCAGGACCAGCCAGCCGGCCTTGCCCCAGCCGCTGAGGTCGTGGCTGCGGAAGATGTCCGTGATGATCTTGAACAGCAGGAAGAACCAGAGGATCCAGAGGAACAGCTCCAGCAGCGTCCAGAAGATGTGGAGCGCCGGATAGTCCACGGCCAGCAGTTTGGTGTCCATGGCCGAGTCATATCACCGTAAAACGGACACTGCTTCCCGATGTTCGGCTGTTCCGGTGGTCTTCCGGCCCGACGGGAATAATCACGCCGGACCCCCCGGACGGCGGCCGGATCGGGCCTCAGTCCAGCCCCGCCCGCCGCCGCAGCTCCACCGCCAGCTCGATCAGCTCGCCCCACCAGGCGTCGTGCCCGGCCAGCAGCAGCCGCTGCGCCTCCGTGGGCGGCACCGCGCGGACCTCGACCACCTGCTCGCCGTCCGCCGGGTTGGTCGGCGCGGAGTCCAGCGTGACCTCGCCCCAGCCCCACAGCCAGGCCTTCTCCGGGTGCGGCTGCCACGGCCGGTACGGCTTGGGGTCCTCGGTGCGGCAGCGGTGCGCGCCCAGCCACCCGGGCTCGCCGAGCAGCCGGGCGCCCGCCTCCTCGCTCAGCTCGCGGACCAGGCAGGCGGCGATGCTCTCGTCCCGCTCCCGGGTGCCGCCGGGCAGGAACCAGTGGTCGCGGTCGTCTCGGCAGAGCACCACCCGACCGTCCGCGAAGCCGACCAGGTGGATGTTGGTGACCAGTGCGTCCGGCGGCAGCTCGGTGGAGAACTGCGCGTCGAACCGCCCCCAGCTCCAGTACTGCGGCGCGTGCAACGCGGGGAACAGCGCGGCGAGTTCGGCGGATCTGGCTGAGGTGTCGGTGCGCTCCGTGGTATCGGTCATCAGGAGATCGTAGTGCCGGTCGGGAAACGGCGGGGGGCGCTCGGATGGACGAGGGCGATGTCGGAGGTGGAAATGGCGCGGGGGCGGCGCGGACGCGATCCCTCGGCCGCCGTGCCGACCCAACTTCCCAGTGAGATCTCGGCGGTGATGCCCGGTCCGAAACCCGCGATCAGCCCGGTGGTGCCCTCCGGTACGCCGCCGTCGGCGAACAGCCGCGCCAGCGCGTCGAAGACCACGGCGCTGGCGATGTTGCCGCGCTCGGTGAGCGTCGCCCGGCTGTGGCGGAAGGTGGCCGGCTCCAGGTCGAGGAAGCGGCACAGGTCGTCCAGGATGCGTGGGCCGCCCGCGTGGACGACGTAGAAGCCGAGTCCGGAGACGTCCCAGCCGTGCTCCCCGGCGAGGCCGCGCAGCGCGGGCGCGAGCAGTTCCATCGTGCCGGGCACCCGCTTGTCCAGCTGGAAGTGGAAGCCGGTGTCCTTCACCCCGTACGAGATCCAGTCCTCGGTGTGCGGGACGAGGTGCGAGCCGTTGCGCTCGACCTGCACCCCGTGCCCGCCCTGCCCGCGCATCACCACGGCGGCGACGGCGTCCCCGAACAGGCCGTTGGAGAGCAGCGAGCCGACGTCGAGGTCGGTCGGCTGGTAGCAGAGCGAGCAGAACTCGCAGGCGACGATCAGCACGTTGGCGCCCGGGTAGGCGCGGCAGAAGTCGTGGGCGCGGTTGACGGCGGCGCCGCCGGCCGCGCAGCCGAGCTGGGCGATCGGCACCTGGCGGGTGTCCGAGCGGAAGCCCATGGTGTTGATCAGCCAGGCCGTCATCGACGGCATCATGAAGCCGGTGCAGGACACGTAGACGATCAGGTCGATGTCCCGGGCGGCCAACTCGCCGTACCCGAGGGCCCGTTCGACCACCTCGGGGACGCGCCGCCGGGCCTCGCGCCGGTACACCTCGTTGCGGGCGGTGAACCCCGGGTGGGTGAGGGTCCGCTCGATCGGCTGGACCAGGTGCCGGGTGCGCACCCCGGTGTTCTCGATCAACCGTAGCGCCAGGCCGAGTTGGGGGTGGCCGGCGTGGAGGGTGCGGGCCAGGGCGAGGGTCTGGTCGAGGGTGATGACGTGCTCGGGCACGGCGATCGCCGGGCGGCACAGTGTGGCCATGGGCGGGTCTTCCCTGGGGGCCTGGTGGCAGGCCGGTGGACACGTGGAAGAAGCGGAAAGAAGCGGAAGAAGCGGAAGGAGTCGAAGGAGTCGAAGAGGACGGGACGGGCGGGGGCGGGCGGCTACCAGGCCACCGGCAGGGTGCGCGGGAAGCGCCAGATCGAGCCGGAGTTCCAGTCGAGTTCGGCGGGTTCGACGGCCAGCCGCAGCCGGGGGAAGCGGCGCAGCAGGGTGCCGATGGCGACCTGGAGTTCCATCCGGGCCAGGTGCGAGCCGAGGCAGTGGTGCTGGCCGTACCCGAAGGCCATGTGGGTGGGCGCGCCGCGGTCGAGGTCCAGCTCGTCGGGGCGCTCGTAGAAGGACGGGTCCCGGTTGGCGGTCAGGTAGGAGACGTGCACGGCCTCGCCGGCCCGGATCGGCACCCCGCCCAGCTCGACGTCCTCGGTGGCGACCCGGGCGATGCCGACGCCCTGGCGGAACGGGATGAAGCGCAGCAGCTCCTCCAGCGCCCGGGGCAGCATCTCGGGCCGGGCGCGCAGCTTGGCGAGCTGCTCGGGGTGGGTGAGCAGGGTGTAGGTGAGGTTGCCGAGCTGGTAGGTGCTGGTGTCGTGGCCGGTGACCAGCAGGACCATCGCCATCACGGTCAGCTCGTCCGGGTCGAGCAGTTCGTCGCCGTCGCGGGCGGTGGCGAGGGCGCTGATCAGGTCCTCGCCGGGGTGGGCCCGGCGGGCGGCGGTGAGTTCGGTGAAGTACGCGCGCAGCGCGGTCTTGGCGGCCTCCTGGCCGTCCCGGCTGCCCGGACCCATCCGCATCATCGCGACCGCGTGGCCGCGCAGTTCGGCGCGGTCGGCGGCGGGGACGTCCAGCAGCTCGCAGATGGTGGTGAGCGGGAGGCGCGCGGCGAGGAAGCGCATCAGGTCGGCGGGGGCGCCGTGTTCGGTCATCTCGTCGAAGTAGCCGTCGACCGTCCGCTGGGTGGTCGGGCGCAGCCGTTCGACCTGGCGGTTGGTGAAGCCCTGCGCGACCAGCCGGCGCAGCCGGTTGTGGGCGGGCGGGTCCATCAGGTTGATCGCCTCGGCCTGGGCGATCGGGGCGGGCGTCATCCGGGGCAGGTCGCGGCCGATGCCGGCGGCGCGGCTGAACCGGCGGTCGGTGGTGACCACCTTGACGTCCTCGTAGCGGGTGGCCAGCCAGGCCTCGCCCTCGCCGTGCGGGAGCCGGATCCTGGCGACCGGGGCCTCGGTGAGCAGTCGCTTCAGGAGGGGGTCGAACTCCAGCCCTTCGGTGTGCTGGAAGGGGCAGTCCCACACGGGGGTGCTGGGGGTCACGGGCCGGTCCAATTGTCATCGTCATGCGGGGTGGTGGCGCCCGAAGGGTGTCGGTACTCGTTCGGGCGTGGACATGCAGATGGTGCCCCATGACATGGCAAAAAGGGGAATTTGGCTGAAAGTTACCTCTAAGGAGTGAGATTCAGATGATAGTAGAGCGAATTGGTCTGCTCGGAGGGCGAGTTGACGGTCAGCCGCCCGGGGCGACCAGCCCGGTCTCGTACGCCAGCACCACCGCCTGCGCCCGGTCGCGCAGGTCGAGCTTGGCGAAGATCCGGGCCACATGGGTCTTCACCGTCGACTCGCTGAGCGTCAGTTCGCGCGCCAGCTCGGTGTTGGACAGCCCGCGGCCGAGCAGCGCGAGCACCTCCGCCTCGCGCGGGGTGAGCGGCGCGAGGTCGCGGTGCAGCGGCGGGGCGCCGCCGCCGGGCGCCGGGCGCGGAGCACCGGCCGCGAAGCGCTCCACCAGGCGCCGGGTGATCGAGGGGGCGAGCAGCGCGTCCCCGGTGTCGACCAGCCGGACGGCGGCGGCGAGGTGGGCCGAGGTGACGTCCTTGAGCAGGAAGCCGCTCGCCCCGGCGGACAGCGCGGCGTAGACGTAGTGGTCCAGGTCGAAGGTGGTCAGCATGATCACCCGGCAGCCCGGCGCCTGGGCCAGGATGCGCCGGGCGGCCTCCAGGCCGTCCATGACCGGCATCCGGATGTCCAGCAGCGCGACGTCCGGGCGGTGCAGCACGGCGGCCGCCACCGCCTCGGCGCCGTCGGCGGCCTCGGCGACCACGTCGATGCCGCGCGCGGTCAGGATCATCCGGAAGCCGGTGCGCACCAGCTCCTGGTCGTCGGCGATCACCACCCGCGGGCGGCGCTCCTGGTCCTGGGGCACTCGGGGCTCCTGGGTCATGTCGTCCTCCGTCACGGCCGGTCCAGCGGGATGCGGGCGCGGACCCGGTAGCCGCCGCCGAGCCGGCGCCGGGCGTCCAGGTCCCCGCCGTAGACCGCGACCCGCTCGCGCAGGCCGATCAGCCCGCGCCCGGCGCCGTCGGGCCGCGACCCGGCGGCCGCCTGGGCCCCGGAGAGCACGCTCGGGCCGCTGTTGAGCACCTCCACCCGCAGGTAGTGGTCCGCGTAGCGCACCGTCACCTCCGCCGTCACCCCGTCCCCGTGCTTGAGCGCGTTGGTCAGCGCCTCCTGGACGATCCGGTACGCCGTCACGTCGATGCCGCCCGGCAGCGGCCGAGGCTCGCCGGAGATCCGCACCTCGACCGGCAGCCCGGCGAAGGCGAACCGGTCGATCAGCGGGCTCAGCCGGCTCAGGCTGGGCTGCGGCGCGAAGCCGTCCGACGGCGGGAAGCCGCCCGCCTCCTCGCCGCCGTCCGCCGCCGGGGCGAGCAGGCCCAGCAGGTGCCGCAGTTCCGTCATGGTGTCCCGCCCGGCCGCCTCGACCGCGGCCATCGCCGCCGCCGCCTCCTGCGGCATGGTGGTCAGCACCTCGCGCGCGGCCCCGGCCTGCACCACCATCAGGCTCACGTTGTGGCTCACGATGTCGTGCAACTCGGCGGCGATCCGGGCCCGTTCGGCGTCCACGGCCGTCCGGGCGGCGCTCTCCCGCTCCCGTTCCAGCAGCCAGCCGCGCTCGCCGATGGCCGCCCGGTGCAGCCGCCGTGCCCGGACGAGCGCCACGGCCAGCCTGCCGGCCCCCGCGCTCGCCGCGCCGGCCACCGCGACGGCCCCCCAGTCCCACCACGTTCCCCACACGGCGTCAGCCTCCCAGGTCACGGCATGATCCACATCATCCGGGGGTGCCGCCCCCGTACATCCCCGGTACTACGGCCGCCCGCGGTTACACCCGGGGTGGGACGTTTCGGCCAAGGCCCCGCCCCTACCGTCGTCCACCATGAGCAATGATCACGACGGGACCTCCCGGCCGGACGGCGCCCAGGTCGTCGTCGAGCTGTCCGAGGTCCACAAGGAGTTCGGCGACGCCAAGGCGCTCGACGGCGTCGACCTGCGGATCCGCGCGGGCGAGGCGGTCGCCGTGATGGGCCCCTCGGGGTGCGGCAAGTCCACCCTGCTGAACATGGTGGCCGGACTGGACCGCCCCACCGGCGGCACCGTCCGGGTGCAGGGCCAGGACCTCGGGCAGCTGAACGAGACCGGGCTCGCCCTGTTCCGCCGCCGCCACGTCGGCATGATCTTCCAGTTCTTCAACCTGATCGACGACCTTCCGGCCCTCGACAACGTCGCCCTGGCCGCCCAGCTGACCGGCACCAGCGCCCGCCAGGCCCGCCGCCGGGCGCTGGAACTGCTCGACGAACTCGGCGTCGCCCACCGCAAGGACGTCTACCCGGCCACGCTCAGCGGCGGCGAGCGCCAGCGGGTCGCGGTGGCCCGCGCCCTGATGAACCGCCCGGCCCTGCTGCTCGCCGACGAACCGACCGGCGCCCTGGACAGCCGCTCCGGCGAGCAGGTGATGGACCTCCTGATCGACCTCAACCAGATCGGCCAGACCCTGCTGATCGTCACCCACGACCCCGCCCTGGCCACCCGCTGCGCCAGCCGGCTGGTCGAGGTCGCGGACGGCCGGGTGGCCGCCGACCGGATGCTGGAGCCGCGGTCATGACCGGAGCCGTGTGGCGCGCCTCCCGGGCGGCCGTGAAGCGCCGCCGGGTGCAGACCATCGTGATCGGCCTGGTCGTCTTCTGCTCCACCACGACCGTGCTGCTCGCCCTCGCGGTGATCGGCGCCGCCCGGGCCCCCTTCGACGACGCCTTCGCCCAGCAGCGCGGCGCCCACGTCGTCGCGACCTTCGACCCGGCCGGGGCCCCGGCGGAGCAACTGGCCGCCACCGCCCACCGGCCCGGCGTCGAGGCCGCCGCCGGGCCGTTCGACCAGGCCGTGGTGGAGATCCCCACCGACTGGGTCGGCAGCCCGCCCGGCGCGCTCACCCTGGTCGGCCGCTCCGACCCGGCCGGCCCGGTGGACCGGGTGCAACTGCTGGGCGGCCGCTGGGCGAGCAAGCCCGGCGAGGTGGTCATCAACGAGCCGTTCGGCGGCTACTCGGAGAAGAATCTGGACTACCCGCTGCCCCTCAGCGGCGGGCAGACGCTCACCATCGTCGGCTACGCCACCAGCATGAGCCAGAGCGCGGGCGGCTGGGTCACCCCCGAACAGGCCGCCGCCCTGCACCCCGTCGCCCGGCAGATGCTCTACCGGTTCTCCGACGCCTCCGACGGGCAGCGGCTCACCGCCGCCCTGGCCGGCGCCACCGAGGGCCTGCCGAAGGACGCGCTCACCAACGTCCAGTCCTACCTGGTGCTCAAGGACGCCTTCTCCGCCGGCGCCGACGCCTACCTGCCGCTGATGACCGTCTTCGGCGTGCTCGGCCTGGTCGTCGCCGCGCTGATCGTCGGCAACGTGGTGAGCGGCGCGGTCGTCTCCGGCTACCGGCACATCGGTGTGCTGAAGGCGATCGGCTTCACCCCGCGCCAGGTGGTCACCGTCTACCTGACCATGGTCTCGGTGCCCGCCGTCGCCGGCACCGTCCTCGGCACGGCGGCCGGCTGGGTGGCGGCCCACCCGATCCTCAAGTCGGCGTTCTCCGGGATCACCACCGGCACCGCCGTGATCGAACCGGCCGGCTGGCTGCCCGCCGCCACCCTGGCCGGCGTCCCGCTGCTGGTGGTCCTCGCCGCCCTCCTCCCGGCCTCGCGCGCCCACCGGCTCTCCGCCGCCCAGGCCATCTCGGCCGGCAGCGCGCCGCGCACCGGGCGCGGACTGAAGGTCCAGCGGTGGCTGAGCGGCACCCGCCTGCCGCGCGCCGTCAGCCTCGGCCTCGGTCAGCCCTTCGCCCGCCCTGGCCGCACCGCGCTCACCATGTCGGCGATCGTGCTCGGCGTGCTCACCGTGACCGTGACGTCGGGACTGGCCACCACCCTGACCAGGCTGGTGGGCCACGACGACGGCCACACCCACGTCCGGGTGCAGACCGCCCACTTCGCGGGCGACAAGACCGAGCCCCGGCTCACCCCCGCCCAGACCGAGACGATGCTGCGGACCACCCCCGGCGCCGACCGGTTCCACGTCCGCGGCCTGGTCAAGGTCGGCCTGGTCGGCTACACCCAGCCCGTCTTCGCCGACTTCTACGGCGGCGACGACCTCGCGGAGGAGATGCGGCGCGACGTGGTCAGGGGCCGCGTGGCGACCGGGCCGGACGAGATCGAGGCCGGGCCCTCCTTCCTCCGCGAGCACGGACTCGAACTCGGCGACAAGCTCACCGTCGACCTCGACGGGCGGCGGCTGACCGTCACCGTCGTCGGCGAGCTGGTCCAGGGCAACGCCCGCGCCTTCACCTCCAACGACCTCACCCGGGCCGCCCTCACCGACGACCCGCACGCGGTCGAGTACGACATCAGGCTCGCCCAGGGCGCCGACGCCGAGGCCTACCAGCGGGCCGTGACGGCCGCCGACCCGAGCCTCTCGGCCCGGGTGTTCGCACCCGACCCGGCCGGCCCGATCGTCGCGGTCGTCAGCTTCGCCACGATCTTCACCGTCCTGCTGTCGGTGGTCGCCGCGCTCGGCGTCTTCAACACCCTGCTGCTCACCATCCGCGAGCGCCGCCGGGACCTCGGCATGCTCAAGTCGATCGGCATGACACCCCGCCAGGTGGTGGCGATGACGGTCACCTCGGTGGCCTGGCAGGGCGTGGTCAGCGCGGCCGTCGGCGTCCCGGCCGGCATCCTGGCGCACCGGCTGCTCATCGAGAACGTCGGGAGCATCCTCTTCCCGGAGTGGACGATGGACGTCTGGAGCGCCCCGCTGCTCACCGGCGTCGGCGCCGCGGGGGTCGTGATCGCCGTCCTCGGGGCCCTCCTCCCGGCCCGCTCGGCGGCCCGGCTGCCGATCGCCGAGGTGCTGCACAACGAGTGACCGGGGCGTGGGGGCGCCACGTCACGGAGCGACCTGACGTGGCGTCACCATCGGCTGTTCGAGGCCCTATCATCGCGCCATGGCCACCGCTGAGCTGATCCGCATCGTCTCCCGCTCCTCACCCATGGCGCTCGCCCAGGTGGAACGGGTCCGAGCCGAACTCGCCGCCCTGCACCCCGGGCTGCGCACCGAGGTCGTCCCCGTCACCACCTCGGGTGACCGCTGGACGGGTGATCTCGCCCAGCTCGGCGGCAAGGGCGCCTTCACCAAGGAGGTCGACGCGGCACTCCTCGCCGGGGAGGCCGACGTCGCCGTGCACTGCCTCAAGGACGTGCCCGCCGACCGCCCGCTCCCGGCGGGAACCGTCTTCGCCGCCTACCTGCGCCGCGACGACATCCGCGACGCCCTCGTCCACCCCGGCGGCCTGCCGCTGGCCGAACTCCCGGCCGGCACCCGGATCGGCACCTCCTCCGTCCGACGGGTCGCCCAACTCGCCGCCGCCCACCCGCACCTGGAGTGCGTGCCGATCCGCGGCAACGCCAACAGCAGGCTCGCCAAGCTGGCCGCCGGGGACGCGGACGCGCTGCTGCTCGCCGTCTCCGGCCTGGAGCGGATCGGCGAGCGGGCGCGGATCACCGAGGTGCTCGGCATCGAGGCGATGTGCCCGCCGATCGGCGCCGGCATCCTCGTCCTCCAGTGCCGCGAGGGCGACACCGCGACCATCGAGGCTGTCACCGGCCTCGGCCACCACGACACCTGGCGCGAGGCCGCGGCCGAGCGGATGTTCCTGCACGCCCTCCAGGGCCACTGCAACAGCCCGATCGCCGGGTACGCCCAGGCCGAGCGGGACGGCCGGCTCTCGCTGCGCGGCCGGGTCTTCACCCCGGACGGCAAGCGGGTGCTGGACGCCCACGAGTGGGCCGGCGCGCTGTCCCCGGAGGACCTCGGGACCTCGGTGGCCCTGGCGCTCAAGCGGCAGGGGGCGCAGGAGCTGATCTCCTCGATCCCGCACTGAGCCCCTGGTCCCCTTCTTCTACGCCTCTTCGGCGGCGGCCCGTTCGATGATGCCCCCGATCACCTCGGACTTGGCGTCGGCGTAGTTCTGGAGGTACTCCCAGGACCGCTCGGCCAGCGCCCGCTTGGTGGCGGCGTACAGCTCGCGGTCGCCGTCGTGGCGGCGCAGCCGGTCGCGGAAGCTCAGCATCCGGTCGTTCTCGGGGCACCCGGCGGACAGCACGTGGAGGTTGACGTAGTCGGCGCCGGGGCCGATGCCGTGGCGGCGCAGGACGCGGTGCTCGTACCACTCGGGTTCGCGGACGGCGAGCCGGTAGCCCAGGGCTTCGAGGGCGGGCGCGTAGGACGGCTCGTCCCCGGAGTCCGGGACGATCAGCAGCACGTCGATGACCGGCTTGGCGGGGAGGCCGGGCACGGAGGTGGAGCCGACGTGCTCGATCCGGTGGTCGAGGCGGGCCAGGCGCTCCTCGATCAGGGCGGCCTCCCGTGCGAAGGCCGCGGGCCAGCGCGGGTCGTACTCGTGCAGGGTGACCTGGCCGTCGAGCCTGGTGGGTGCGCCCAGGTTGGCGGCCTCGATCTCCTCGGTGGACATGGGGACGCGGGGGATCTCGTGCTCGGACATGGCCGGCTCCTCTGTTCTTCCGGTCGGTTCTTCCGGTGCTTCTGACGGGTTCATGCGGTAACCGGGCGGTGACGTTCGGATGATTCTGCCCGCCCGGAGCGAGAACCGGGCGGGCGCCCGGGGCGTCCGTATGGGGCGTGATCAGTTCGGTGCTCGGCGGAATGCCGATGTTCTGGCCCGGGCTGCTGCTCTCGCTGGTGCCCGCGGCTCTGCTGAACCGGCCGGTGGGGCGGCTGCTGCGGGCCCACTGGGTGGTGGGCTTCCTGCTGCTGCTCGGGCTCGGCGGGGTGGTCGTCTCGACGCTGCTGCCCGAGGCCTTCGAGCTCTCCGAGGGCGCCGTCCGGCACTGCACCGTGCTGGGCGGCCGGTGGCGTTCGCCGGGTGAGCTGCTGCACGTCCGGGACATCGAACTCAAGCTGGCCACCTATGTCCCGGTCGGCTTCGCGGCGGCGCTGGCGGGCAACCGGCGGCGGGTGGCGGTGGCGCTGCTGGGCGCGGCGGCGCTGCCGTTCACGGTGTCGGCGGTGCAGTACGCGGTGCCCGCGATCGGCCGGGCCTGTGACGTGCAGGACGTGTGGGACGGGGTGCAGGGGGTCGTCCTGGGAGCGGCGGTGGGGCTGGTCGCGGGGCCGGTCGCCCGGGCGGTGCGGGCGCGTTCGAGGGCTGTCTGACCTACCGGTCGAGCAGCGGGAAGAGCCGGGCGACGGCGGCGACCGGGCGGGCTCCGGCGGGCCGGGCGGCCGGGTCGCTCTCGCGGTCCCGGTAGCGGGCCAGGAGCCGGCGGACCTCGCCGCCGACGGCGGCCAGTTCGGCGGGCGTCAGGTAGACGACGGCGCTGAAGGCCTCGTCCTGCTGCCACTCGGCCGGGGCCTCGGCGCGCCGGGCGAGCCAGCGCTGATGGCTCTCGTCCTCCAGGCCGCGCGCCATCTCGTCGAACTCGCCTGCGGTGGACGGCTGTTGGTTCGATGCGGGCAGGCGCCAGGGACGGGCCCGCCCGTCGGTGGCCGGGGCCTCCTCGATCAGCCCGTACCGGGCCAGCTGCCGCAGGTGGAACGAGCAGAGGCCGGAGCTGAGGCCGAGCCGGGCGGCGGCCTCGGTGGAGGTGACGGTGCCGTGCTCGGCCAGCAGCTCCAGCAGCGCGGTGCGGACGGCGTGCTCGGGGAGCGGGCCGGTTCTGACGAGGTCTTCGGTCACTTTGCAAAGTCTGCTACTTTGCAAAGTCCGATCGCAAGTACCGTCTCTCGAAGGAGCGCCCTCCCGTGTCCGAGCTGCGCGAACGGCCGACCGTCCTGCGGATCACCGAGGTGGGGGAGGAGATCCTGGGTCGGGCCTGCCGCACGGCCACCGAGGAGGACTTCGGCAGCGAGCGCCTGGAGCGGTTGATCGAGGACATGTTCGCCACCATGGAGGTGGCCGAGGGCTGCGGCCTGGCGGCGAACCAGGTGGACGTGGACCTGCGCCTGTTCGTCTACGACTGCGTGGACGACGACGGCGTCCGGCACACCGGGCACGTACTCAACCCGGTGATCGACGAACAGGAACCCGGCCGGGCGCTGATCGAGGAGACCGAGGGCTGCCTCTCCGTCCCCGGCGCCAACACCCGGCTCGCCCGCCCGGCCCACGCCGTGGTGCGCGGAGTTGATAGGAACGGCGAGCCGGTCGTCATCGAGGGCGCCGGCTACTTCGCCCGCTGCCTCCAGCACGAGACGGACCACTTGAACGGCGGCCTCTACATCGACCGGCTGTCCGCCCGCGACCGTAAGCGGATGATGAAGCAGACCGCCGACCGCCGGGAGAAGGTCTTCGCCGAGCGCGCCGGGCGGGCGGCCAAGAGGGCGGAGTAGGGATCGTCGTCCTCCGCACGACGGCGACAACGGGCCCGCGCCCACAGGGG
>NZ_JBHUAF010000264.1:0-12149 GCF_042789895.1 Kitasatospora sp. NPDC056783 | reverse complement strand
GACCCGGTCCGAGGGCCCCGGGGCTCTCAGGCCGGGTCGGCGGCGCGGACGTGCGCGGCGTAGAGCCGCTGGAGCAGGAGGTTGAGCTGCTCGCGCTCGGGCTCGGTCAGGGCGTCGAGGAAGCGGTCCTGTTCGGCCGCCGCCGCCTCGGCGATCGACCCGACGAGGGCGGTTCCGTCCTCGGTGAGGACGACGAGGCGCCGGCGGCGGTCGGTGTCATGGGGGCGGCGTTCGACCAGCCGCCGCTCCGCCAGCTGGTCGAGGACGGGGACGATGTTGCGGGCGTCCATGGCGACGAGTTCCGCCAGGCGCCGCTGACCCAC
Source organism: Kitasatospora sp. NPDC056783 (assembly GCF_042789895.1). NCBI lineage: Bacteria > Bacillati > Actinomycetota > Actinomycetes > Kitasatosporales > Streptomycetaceae > Kitasatospora > Kitasatospora sp. NPDC056783. The sequence goes on along the minus strand of NZ_JBHUAF010000264.1, from coordinate 11,826 downwards.
CGCGCCGTTCCGGCCGAGGGCGACCAGCACGGCGTACTGGCCCTGGGTCAGCCGGTGCTCGCCGAGGAAGGCCGTCCAGGAACGCGCCGTGAGGGAGCCCAGCCGCGCCAGCAGGAAGCCGGTGCCGCGTTCGAAGGCCGGTCGGTCGTGGTCACCGCTCATGGAGGCATCTTAGGGCGTGTCTGACAAATGATCATCTGGCTGGTTCGGGGAGCCGAAGGGTCGGCAGACCAGGGGTCATCGGTGATGGACCACTGGACCGGACCGATGCGGCGGAGCGCCATCCCAGGGCCCGGACGCGGTGCCCGGACGCGGTGCCCGGACGCACCCCCGGGAAATAGACATGTCACATGTCGTTTGATAGACATGAATCATGTCTATTGACCTGCGTCACTCGACCGTGACGGCCGACGGCATCCCTCTCCACGTGGTGGAGTCCGGCGCTCCCGAGGGCCGGCCGTTCCTGTTCCTGCACGGCTGGCCGGAGTCGTGGCGGACCTGGCTGGGGGTGATGGAAGCCGCCGCCCGGGACCAGGCCCGGATCATCGCGATCGACCTGCCGGGCATCGGCGGCTCCACCCGGGCGGCCGGCGACGGATCGAAGCTCCGGCTGGCCCGGACGGTCCACGCCCTGGTACGGGAACTCGGCCTCACCGGCGCCACCCTGGTCGGCCACGACGCCGGGGGGATGGCGGCCTACGCCTACCTGCGGCAGTTCGCCGATGTCGAGGGCGTCGACCGCGTCGTCGTCATGAACACCGTCGTCCCCGGCGTCGCCCCGTGGGACGAGGTCCTGCGCAACCCCCACATCTGGCACTTCGGGCTGCACACCGTCCCGGCCCTGCCCGAAACCCTCGTCCGGGGGCGCCAGGCGGCGTACTTCGACTACTTCTACGACGTCCTGTCGCCCGACCCCCGGCGGATCACCGCCGAGTCCCGGGCCGCCCACGCCACCGCCTACGACAGCCCGGAGGCGCTCACCGCCGGGTTCGACCTGTACCGGGCCTTCGGCCAGGACGCCCGGGACAACGCCGCGTCCGCCGCCGCCGGCCCGGTCGGGACCCCGCTGCTGTACGTGCGCGGTGACGGCGAGGGCGGCGACATCCGCGCCTACGCCCGGGGCCTGCGCGAGGCCGGGGTCGAGGACCTGACCACGGCGGTGGTGGCCGACGCCGGGCACTTCGCCCAGGAGGAGCGGCCCGCCGACGTCTGGGCGCTCATCCGGGACTTCGCCGCCACCGCGGGCTGAGCGGCCACGCCCGGCAGCCGCTGCCGGGCGGCTGGCGGGGCGGCTGCCAGGGAGGCTGGCGGGGCGGCCGCCACGGTGGCTGGCGGGATCTTGGCGGCCTACGGCGTTCAGGCCACTCGCCGGGCAGGCCCGGGAACCAGAGGATGGAGCCGTCACCGACGGCCGGAGGAAACCCCACCCGGCCCCCGGCCCCCTCCCCACCGGCAAGAACAGAAGGAACGCCCACCTCCATGCCTGCCACCGCTCCCGCCGAGACCCCCAGTGCCGTCCTGAGCGTGCCCGCCGCCACCCCGGCCGAGGCCGCCGCCCACTACGCCGCCCGCCTCGCCTTCGAGGCGGACGTCTCCGACGTCCACGCCGACCTGGCGTCCGGCGCACCCGGCATCATCGTGGTCGACACCCGCGGCGATGCCGCCTGGCGCCAGGGCCGCATCCCCGGCGCCCTCCACATCCCCACCACGCGGATCGCCGACCTGGCCCCGCGGCTGATCGACCCGTCCCGGACGGTGGTCACCTACTGCTGGGGCCCCGGCTGCAACGGCGCGACCCGCGCGGCGCTGGCCTTCGCCCGCCTCGGCTACCAGGTCAAGGAGATGCTCGGCGGCTTCGAGTACTGGGCCCGCGAGGGCTTCGCCTACGAATCCGCCACCGGTACCGAGCAGCGCCCCGTCGACGACCTGACCGCCCCGCGCTCGGGCATCTCCTGCGCGTGCTGAGGACCACCGCGCGGGGCCCGGGCCCGGACCAAGGTCAGGTTCTCGCTCCCCGTCCGGTGGCCGCCGGCCGGTAGCCCGCCGGCCCTCGGCCGGCGCGACGGTCAGAACTTGCGCGCCGGGGTGACCTGGTGCAGGTGGACGAGGACGTCGTAGGCCCGGCCGATCGCGAGCCTCGGCATCGGGTCGCTGACGTAGACCGAGCCCGCGTCGTAGGTGGGGCGGCTGACGTCCAGCCAGTCCCGGGCGGCCCGGGGAGCGGTGCGCAGGTCGACGTAGTAGTCCCGGTGGCGGACCTGGTCGAGGGTGTACTCGTTCATGTCCGGTGTGGCCGCCGGGACGGTGACGGTCTTCCAGTCGTCGGTCAGGACCGCGTCGTTGGTGAGGAAGGACCCGCGGTCGAAGGTGAAGCCGATGGCCACGTAGCCGTGGCCGTAGGCCCCGCGCAGCCGGGCGCCCTGCGGCTCGGGGTACAGGAAGGTGTCGGTGGCCAGGTAGCCGGTGTGCCCGTTGTGCGCCGACAGCAGCACCTTGCCGCCGGTACGGCGCTGCCACCACGCGGTGTTGTCCGCCATCGCCCGGTCGCGCAGCTGCTCCGAGGCGGAGACGGAGGCCGGGTCGTCCAGGTCCAGGGCCGAGAAGGCGAAGGTCTCGGCGATGTTCCGGGCGTGCTGCACGGCCCACGCGTGGGCGTCCTCGTCGGAGGCACCGGTGCCGGACCCGGTGCCTCCTCCGCTCGCGGTGACCAGGTCGAGGGCCAGCTGCGCCCTGGCGGCGGCGTCCCGGCGTTCGGCGAGCGGCTTCTTCAGGTAGGCGAAGGCGTCGTCGAACGGCCGCAGGCCCGCGTAGAGCCCCTCGAGCCGCGGGAGAAGATCGGGGCGGGCCCCGCGCACGTAGGAGGTGACCCGCTCGAACATCCGGTCGCCGAGCCTCGGGAGGCCAAGGTCGTCCCCCACGAAGTGGACCGGGTCGCGCGGGTGGCTCCGGTTGTGGGCCCGCATCCAGGCGATCAGGTCGGCGAACTCCTCACGGTCCCACGGGCTGCCGCCCAGCGCGTCCTTGACGACCTGCCGCGCGTCGCCCGGGCCGCCCTGGACGTACTCGTCGATCCGCAGACCGCTGCTCCAGCTCGTCTCCAGCACGAAGCTGGTGAAGCCCTTCTCCTCGACGAGGTAGCGGAACAGCCGCTGCTTCATCGCGAAGAACTCGTGCGAGCCATGGGTGGCCTCGCCGAGACCGACCACCTGTGCGTCACCGATCATCGAGCCCAGGGCCCGCAGGTCGGCGTTGCCACCGCCCGGTTCCGTCGTCCGCAGCGGCCGGGCGACACCCTCCAGCGCGCCCACCACGGCGGAACGCCGCGCCGCCCCCGCCCCCGCGTCTGCGCCCTCCCCCGCGCCCGCCGGCGCGGCGACCGCCGCCACCGGGGCCAGCACGGCCGCGGCGGCCACCGCCGCCACCGCCGTCAACAGTCCGCGCCGCGCGATCCGCTCGTTGCCCGCCATCGTTGTGACCACCTCGACTCGACGGAACGCCGATGACCTCGGCGTTCGATGAGTCGATCTTCATATCGGCGGGCCCGTGACGCCCTGGGGCAGGCCACCGTCCTCGCCGGGGGCGGCCCACCACCCGAATCCGGTGGCTAACCCCCCGACCGGCGGGGGCCCGCGGTGCGTCAGGGCACCTCCGACCGCCCGCGGGCGAGCCGGGAAGTCAGAGGTGCCCCAGCACGTTGACCACCCGTCCGCTGGGATCGCGGACGAAGAACCGCCGCACGCCCCACTCCTCGTCCTGCAAGGGGTGGACGATCTCCGCACCGCTCGCCCGCACGACCGCGTAGGCCGCGTCCACGTCGTCCACCTCGATGCTCATGTCGGGGGCGACAACGGGAACGGTTTCACGCCTCTCCAGGGGTACTACCGCACGCCCGACGCCGCACGCGCGTCAGTGGCCCAGTGGTCGGGATCGGGCAGCCGGACCCAAGTGTCGACCGGGCCGGTGACGGCGCGGGCGCTGGTGGGCAGCAGGCCCGCGAAGGAGCAGGCGAAGGCGACGGCGTGGTGGTGGTAGAGGTAGGCGTCCAGGACCTCTTCGGGGGTGTCGCGGGGACGGGGGCCGCCGCCGGGGTGGAGGCCCCGTGCTTCGACGGTGCCGTCGCGGACGACGCTGCCCTGGTTGCCGCTCTTGGGATTGGCGTAGAGGCCGTAGCCGACGGTGCCGGTGGTCAGGCGGGCCATCACCCCAGGGGTGGACGGGACGTAGCCCCAGGGCTGGGTGACGACACATCCGCCGGGAACGGCCGTGACGCCGACGATGAGCAGGCTCTCGTCCGTCCCGTGCCCGTAGGGGTCGTCACCGCGGCCGTACGGGTCATCGAGGAAGTCCGCCATGAACTCCTCCTCCACGGGCGTCGCCCCCAGCCGGCGGATGGCTTCGGCGGCGTCGATGCCCGCGACGCAGGCGAGGCCGGTGCCCTCGTAGTGGAAGCGTCCCAGGGCCTCGACGAGTTGTCGGCCGCGCCGGACGACGGCCTGCTCGGCCGCCGTCAGGCCGGGCTCTCCGTCGGAGCGGGGGAAGAGAGCAGGGTCCGGGCCGGCCAGGGCGAGGCGGCCCGGGGACCAGCCGCCGAGCTGCGGCCGCCACGGATCGGCACCGGCGGCCACGAGGGCCCGGGCGTTGTCCGGACGGCGTGCCACGACGGCCTCCCACAGTGCCGTCGTCCCGTCCTCCGGCGCGTCCACGTCCGCGACGCGGCCCGCCAGTTCGGCCACCACCTCGGGAGAGCCGACCGTCGCCGCCCGGTGCAGGGGGCGCCGCGAGCCCCACGCGTCCGGGTCTGCTCCAGTGTCGAGCCGCGCACGGATCTCGCTGTGGTCCTGCCAGCTCTCCCAGGTCACACCGGCCCAGCCCGTCATCGTGCCCCTCCCCCACCCGTGCGCTGCGTCAGCCTTTCGGACACGTTCCCACGAGGGTCCGACAGCCGTCGTCCCCGAGCCGCTCCGGCCGGGTGCCCCGGAAGGGCTTTCGCCCGCTCCCGTCCTACGGGTGCTTGAGCAGCCGTGCCTCGGCGACGGCCGTCCCGTCCTCCTCCTCGTCGAGGCGGGTGATGCCGTCCCGCACGAAGCCGGCCCGCTCGTAGAAGCGGATAGCGGAGGTGTTGGACACGTAGGCGTAGACGCACAGCGGCCGGCGGGCCCGTGCCTCCAGGTCGGCGACGGCGTGGCCGAACAGGCGCGCGCCCAGGCCCGTACCGATGCGGCCCGGCTCGATGTAGAGGCCGTAGACCTCCGCCGCCTCGCCGCCGAGGTCCGGATCGCCGTCGGCGGGCCCGGTCCGGCAGAAGCCGGTCACGGCGCCGTCCTCCTCGGCGACCCACAGCCGGTGCCCGTCGGGGAGGTTCGGCCAGGTACTCGGCTCAGTCCGCCGGTTCCCCGGCCGGGTCCAGCCCGTCGAGGTACCCGGCGCTCATGAATCCCGCGTACGCCGCCCGCCAGGCCCTCACCTTCAGGGCACCGATCGCCGGCGCGTCCTCCACCACCGCAGCACGGATCATGGTGGGGAGTGCAGGAGCGGACTCGTCCGTTGTCGCACGGTTTTTCCGCCCGCTCCCGGACCGCCTCACCCTCCGGGCCGGAAGAGGGCCGCACGGGCAGTGCGCGGTCCGGGCCGCGACTTCACCCCCTGGGGTCCGCCGTCCGGATCCGCTCCCGGACCGGACGGACCGGCAGGGCGGCGTCCGTCGTCCCCCGCGGCGTGGGCGGGCCGACGGCTCAGCGGCGCCGGCCCTTCGCAGGCGGGCGACACCAGCGCGATCAGCACCGCCGCCGCGCCGACCCGCGACAGGTGCCGGATCCCGTCGGTCCCGCTGGTGTGCCGCACGCCGAAGTAGGCCGAAGTTGGAGGCCGAGGCGTCGCCGAGCACAGCGCCGCCCACCCCGGCGACGGCACCGTCGCGGACACCGGGCGGACGCGAGTCGCCTGCGCTCACCCGGCCGTGGCGAGTGCCTCCGCCTCCACCAGGTAGCGCGCCACCGGCCCCAGGGTCAGCAGTCCGCTGCCCGCACCGGCGTGTTCCGTACGGGCGTCGCGCAGGGCGGCCACGGCGCGCGCCGCGATCGCGCGCTCACCCAGGCGTACGGCGGCGCGGGCGCTCAGGCACCACATCGCCTCCTGGAGGTGGTCGAGCGACGGCTCGGGTGCCGCGGCGAGGGCGGTACGGGCCTGTGCGGGCCGGTCCTGGGCGAGCAGCACCAAGGGCTGCGCCCACGGCCGGTACGGCCCCCAGTCCAGGCGCGGGTCGGTGGGCGCGGGCCGGTCGTGCAGCAGGCGCAGCCCCAGGAGGGCGAGCGGGAACAGGCCTCGGTGCAGCCCCGGCATGCCGGCCGTCCGCAGGGCGTCCTCGGCGGTGCGGTACTGCTGCGCGGCGGTGGCCGCGCTCGGTCCGCCGGGTTCGGTGCTGCGGGCGGCCGTGATCCGGGCCCGCAGCCACCCGGTGAGGACGGGGACGAGCGGCGCCTCGGTGGTGGCGGCGAGCCGTTCGGCGGCCTCGGCGTGCTCGGCCGCGGCGTCGAGGTCGCCGAGGGCCGAGGCGCTCTGGAGGCGGACGAGGCGTCCGAGGACGGCGAAGTTCGGCAGGTCGTGACGGGTGGCCAGATCGAGGATCTCGGCGCCGACCGCGTCCCGTTCGGCCGCGAGCCCGCAGTGGGCGAAGGTCTGGAGGAACACCCCGTTGAGGGCGAACACCAGCAGGGCGGGATCGGCGAGGTCGCGTGCCAGCGCGAGCGCCTGCCGGGCCGCCCGCAGCGCGCGCTCCGGCTCCGCCCCGGACAGGTCGGCGCTGCGGCTCTCGACGGCGATCGTGGCCAGGAGCCGGGCGCGCAGGTCGGCGGGGCCGTCGGGGCCGAGCCCGGTGAGGGTGCGCTCGGCGGCCTCGACGACGGCGCGGGACTGCTCGGGGTCGTCGGCCCGGCTCCACAGGGCGGGCACGTCGTAGGCGCCGATGACCCGGGCGGTCAGCCGGAGGTCCCCCGTGCGCTGTGCCGCCCGGACGGCCGCGAGGCGCTCGCGCCGGGAGCGGACGAGGGCGTCGCCGCCCGCCAGTGCGAGGGTGCGGGCCAGGTCCACGGTGGTGCGCGGGCCCAGCGCGACGCCGGGCCCGCTCCACACGACGCCGCCGGGAGGCGCGGCCCCGCTGAGGATCTCCGTCTCCAGACGCCGGAGTTCCGCGCCCGGGTCCAGCCCGAGCCGGTCGGCGAGCATCGCGCGGGCGCGGCGCAGGGTGGCCAGGGCGTCGGCCTGGCGGCCCGCGCGGTGCAGCGCCCGGGCGAGCAGCCCCCAGGCCGGCTCGCGCCACGGGTGTTCGGCGACGTGGGCGCCCAGTTCGGCGACCAGGTCGGCCCCCTCCCCGGAGTCGAGGAGGACGCGGGCGCGCAGTTCCAACGCCTCCAGCCGCCATTCCTCCAGCCGGGCCCGCTCGCGCCGCGCCCACGCGGAGCCGGCCACGTCGGCGTAGGCGGGCCCGCGCCAGGCCGCGAGCGCCGCGGCGAGTTCGCCCACCGCCCCCGGGTCGCGCCGGGCGCGGGCCAGGGCGTCCTGGAAGCGGTGGACGTCCACGTCCTCGCGCGGCAGGCGCAGCGCGTAGCCGGGGCCTTCGGTGACGAGGACGCGCGGTGGCGTGCGCGGTGGCCGGTCGGGTTCGAGGGCGCGGCGCAGCGCGCCGACGAAGGTGCGCAGGGCGCCCACGGCGCGGGCCGGCGGGTCGGTCCACAGGTCGTCGACCAGGGTGTCGGTGGTGACCATCCGCCCCTCGGCGGCGACGAGCCGGGCGAGCACCTCGCGGTGGCGGGGGCCGCCCAGGTCGACGGGGCTTCCGTCGTCACGCAGGGCCCGTACGGCTCCCAGCACGTCGATTCGCATGCCTCCATCCTGCGGGCCGGGGCCGGGCGCGCCCAACCGTACTGATCGGCTGCTGATCGCCGTCGCGCAGGCTGGCCCGGTCGGTCCCCGATCCGAAAGGACGCTCTCCCATGACGCCCGCTGTTCCCGATTTCGACCGTGCCGCTCCTGGTTTCGACCGTGCCGCTCCTGGTTTCGACCGCGTCCGCCTGCCCGGTGCGGATGGTGTGGAGCTGGCCGCCGCCGTCGGCGGCAGCGGCAGCCCGGTCGTGCTGCTGCACGGCTTCCCCCAGACCCACCTGATGTGGCGGCACGTCGCCGGGCTGCTCGCCGGCGAGCACACGGTGATCTGCCCCGACCTGCGGGGCTACGGCGCCAGCGACAAGCCGGCGGCCACCGGCCCCGAGGTGTACGCCAAGCGCACCATGGCCGCCGACGTCGTGGCCCTGGCGGCGGCGCTCGGCCACGAGCGCTTCGCCCTCGTCGGCCACGACCGGGGTGCGCTGGTCGCCTTCCGGGCAGGTCTGGACCACCCCGAGGCCGTCACCCATCTGGGCGTCCTCGACGTCGTGCCGACGCTCGACATGTGGAACGTCCTGCACGGAGTGCCGGCGGCCGTCGGCTACCACCTGTTCCTGATGGCGCAGCCGCCGGGCCTGCCGGAGACGATGATCGCCAACAGCGCGGACGCGTTCTTCGGCTCGTTCCTCGACGCCTGGGCCGGCGATCCGGCCGCCGTGCCGGCGGACGTACGGGCCGAGTACCTGCGGGCGAGCGCCGCGGCGGTGCCGTCGATCGTCGCGGACTACCGGGCCTCGGCGGGCATCGACGTGGTGCACGACCAGGCGGACCTGGACGCCGGGTCGCAGCTGGCCATGCCGGTGACGGTCGTGCAGCAGGACTGGGGGGCGCGGCTGGGCTACGACGCGGCCGGGGTGTGGAGGGCGTGGGCGCCGGACCTGGACCACCGGCTGACCCGGGCGGGGCACTTCATGGCCGAGGAGGCACCGGCGGAGATCGCGGCGGCGATCCGGGACCTGCTGGCCCGCTGATCCCCCTGCCCGGGTCGCCGGGCGAGCCGCGGGCCGCGGGCCGCGGGCCGCCCGGCGGTCCGCCCGGCGGTCCGGGCGTCGGCGGTCGGTCTGCCGTACGGTGCGCCGGGCACCGCATCAGGGCTGCCGGCCGTACGGCGCCGGGGCCCTCCGCGCTCGCTCAGCTGTGGGCGACGATGACGTAGATGCCCCAGCCGATCGCGGCGAGGACCACCGCGAAGCACGCCGCGGCGACGGCGTGGCCGAGTGCGCCGGGGACCCGGCGGACCAGGGCCCCGGTCGGGTCGGGGACCGCCGGCGGGTTCAGGGCGCGCACGCCGACGGCGAACAGCGCGGGCAGGCCGGCGCCGGCCAGGATGCCGACCACGACGATCTTCCAGAGCGCGTTCGGATCGATCCAGCTGTTCACCGGGTCACCTCGTCGGGGGCGGCTTCCGGGATGACCGTGCCGGTCCACGCCGCGTTGACGTTCTCCGGGGTGACGGCCGGGTGGCGGGAGGCCACGAAGAAGGCGACCGAGGCCAGCACCAGGACGGCGAAGACGGCCACCACGCCGCCGGTGCCGCCGATCCCGTGGGCGGCCCAGTAGGCCAGCGCCCCGACCAGTGCCGCGGACGGGAGGGTCAGCAGCCAGGCCGCCGCCATCCGGCGGGCGATGGTCCACCGCACGGTCGCGCCCTTCTTCCCGACCCCCGACCCGAGGATCGACCCGGTGGCGACGTGGGTGGTGGAGAGCGAGTAGCCGAAGTCGGCGGAGGAGAGGATGACCGCCGCCGAGGCCGACTCGGCGGCCATCCCCTGCGGCGGCTCGATCTCCACCAGTCCCTTGCCCAACGCCCTGATCACCCGCCAGCCGCCGATGTAGGTGCCCAGGGCGATGGCCGCGGCACAGGAGGCGATCACCCACGTCGGGGCCTTCGCCCCGCTGCTCAGCACCCCGTCGGCGATCAGGGCCAGGGTGATGACGCCCATGGTCTTCTGGGCGTCGTTGGTGCCGTGGGCGAGCGAGACCATGCAGGCCGAACCGACCTGGCCGCCGCGGAAACCGCGGGTGCGCGCGTCCTCGGCGACGTCGCGGGTGAGGCGGTAGACGAGGCGGGTGCCGAGCGCGGCGACCACGCCGGCGATGAGAGGTGACAGGGCGGCCGGCACGATCACCTTGGCGACCAGGCCCTGCCACTTGACGGCGGAGGCGCCGGCCGCCGCGATGGTCGCCCCGACCACGCCGCCGATCAGCGCGTGCGAGGAACTGGAGGGGATCCCGACGTACCAGGTCGTCAGGTTCCACAGGATGCCGCCGGTCAGGCCCGCCACGACCACGGTCAGCGTCACCTCCTGGCTGTGCACCAGGCCGCCGGCGATCGTCGCGGCGACCGCCGTCGACAGGAAGGCACCCACCAGGTTCAGCACCGCCGAGACGCCGACCGCGACGCGCGGCGGGAGGGCTCCGGTGACGATCGAGGTCGCCATGGCGTTGCCGGTGTCGTGGAAACCGTTGGTGAAGTCGAATCCCAGCGCGATGACCACCACCAGCGCCAGGACCACATCGTTGCCGCTCACGGGCACGAACCCTAGCCCGCCGGGCCCCGTCCACCGTGGACCAGCGCGCCGTACGGGAGGCGGAAGCGCTCCGGCGACCCCGCTTCGGCGACCTCGCTCCGTAGGTCCTGCTCCGCCGGTCCTGCTCCGCCGGCCCCGCTTCGGCCCGTCAGAAATTCGCTGTCGCCGATCAGTTCGAAACTGCTAGCGTCCCCGGCGTGGCCAAGCTGAACCAGATCATCGCCGTCGAAAAGGGCGTCAAATCCAAGTCCTTCCAGGAGCTGACCCAGGCCCACCAGGACCTGCAGAAGCCCGCGCTGCTGGCCGGGATCTCCCGCGCCTACCAGCCCAAGGACGAGGAGGGCGAGCAGTTGCCGCCGGAGTCGACCCGGGTGCAGCTGAAGGCCGAGGACGTCCTGCGGTCCACCGCGAACACCCTCACCCGGCTGTTCGACGTGACGGCCACCAAGGACTGGGCCAACGTCGACGCCCGCGCCGACGTGGTGGTGGACGGCCAGGTGCTGCTCGCCCAGGTGCCGGTGCCCTACCTGCTCTTCCTGGAGAAGCAGCTCACCGACCTGTTCACCTTCGTACGGAAGCTCCCGGTGCTGGACGCCTCCGAGTCCTGGAACCTCGACCCGTCCACCGACGCCTGGAAGACCGAGCCGGTGCGCACCATCCGGACCAAGAAGGTGCCGCGCAACCACGTCAAGGCCGAGGCCACCGAGAAGCACCCGGCGCAGGTCGAGGTCTACTACGAGGACGTCGCGGTCGGCTACTGGACGACGGTCAAGTTCTCCGGCGCGCTGCCGGCCCGTCGGGTGAACGAGCTCGCCGAGCGGGTGGAGAAGCTCCAGCAGGCGGTCAAGTTCGCCCGCGAGGAGGCCAACGCCGTCGAGGTCACCGACCAGCGGGTGGGCGACGCCGTGTTCGGCTACCTGTTCCGGTAGCCTCCTGATCGCCCGCCCGGGGAGCCGGGCGGGTGCACCGAGCGCGTCGAGGCCTGTCCGGCAGACCGGACGGCCACGCGTTGCGCGGTGCGAAAAGCTGAAACTGACGTTGAAGCTGACCCAGGGGTCACAGTGGAGGTTCGAATCCTCCCCCCGGCACCACCGGCCGGGGTAGCCCAAGCCAGGCAGAGGCGGGCCCCCTGAATCTCAGACTCCCGCTCCAGTCTCAGCATTCGCCGCCGGACACCGGATCGACCGGGTGCGGACGAACATCGACGAATGCGGGTTCGAGTCCCGCCTGTGCCGCTCCGTGGCACGGTAGTTCAAAGGCAGAACGCGTCGATTTCAATCTGATCCGCGGCCCTTCAACGTGCCGGTGTGCACGAATGGCGGCATCAAAGGGCCCGGGAGCAGGCTACGCTCCCGGG
>NZ_JBHUAF010000263.1:0-12155 GCF_042789895.1 Kitasatospora sp. NPDC056783 | reverse complement strand
GCACGTCCCGTTCCCGGTGGCCGGGCCGATGGCTCCGCCGGCCACCGAGCAGCCGCAGGCCGACGCCCCGTCCGGCTGGCCGGGGCCGGAGAGCGCGGCGGCACAGCCCCAGCCCCAGCCCCAGCCGTACCCGGTGCCGGTGCCGGTGCCGACGCCGCCCGCCACGGCCGGCCAGGCGGGGCAGCCCACCGCGCCGCAGAACTTCGCGCAGCCGCCCGTGCGGCAGGCGCCGCCGCAGCACCCCCAGGACCCGCAGGGGGCGCAGCCGGTGTGGGACGCGCAGGCCGCGTGGGCCGCGCAGCAGGCCCAGCAGGCCGCCGCCGCGCAGCAGCCGGCCCCGGCCGCCCAGCCCGGACCGGTGCCGCAGCCCGGACCGGTGGACCCGCGCCAGGGCGGCTGGCCGCAGCCCGTCGCGTACCAGCAGCCGGCGCAGCCCCAGCCCGGCCCGCAGGGCCAGCCGCAGCCCGTTCAGCCGCAGCAGGTCCAGCCCCAGCCGCAACCCGCTCAGCCGCAGCCGCAGCCGTGGCAGCAGCACCCGCAGGCCCCCCAGCCCAGCGCGTTCCAGCAGGCCGCCGTCCCGCAGCAGACCGCGCACGGCGCGCCGCTCGGCTACACCGCCGCCGTCGAGCTGTCCTCGGACCGGCTGCTGCGCAGCCAGCCCAAGCAGCAGCGCCAGCAGCCGCGCTTCCAGTTCGGCGGCAAGGCCGCGGCGGCCGAGAAGGCCCGCAAGCTGGAGATCATCCGCACCCCGGTGCTGAGCTGCTACCGGATCGCCGTGATCAGCCTCAAGGGCGGCGTCGGCAAGACCACGACCACCACCGCGCTCGGCGCGACCCTGGCCAGCGAGCGCCAGGACAAGGTGATCGCGATCGACGCCAACCCGGACGCCGGCACCCTGGGCCGCCGGGTCAAGCGCCAGACCGGCGCGACCATCCGCGACCTGGTGACGGCCATCCCGCACCTGCGCAGCTACATGGACATCCGTCAGTTCACCTCGCAAGACCTGAACTCGGGCCTGGAGATCCTGGCGAACGACGTCGACCCGGCGGTCTCGACCACCTTCAACGACTCGGACTACCGCCAGGTGATCGACGTGCTGGGCCGCCAGTACCCGATCATCCTGACCGACTCCGGCACCGGCCTGCTGTACAGCGCGATGCGCGGGGTGCTGGATCTGGCCGATCAGCTGATCATCGTCTCCACCCCCAGCGTGGACGGCGCCTCCAGTGCCTCGACCACCCTGGACTGGCTCTCCGCGCACGGCTACGCGGACCTGGTCCAGCGCAGCATCACCGTGGTCTCCGGGGTGCGCGAGACCAGCAAGATGATCAAGGTCGAGGACATCGTCGCGCACTTCCAGACCCGCTGCCGCGGCGTGATCGTGGTGCCGTTCGACGAGAGCCTGGCGGCCGGCGCCGAGGTCAACCTCGACATGATGCGCCCCAAGGTCCGCGAGGCGTACTTCGAGCTGGCCACCCTGGTCGGCGAGGACATCGTCCGGGCCCAGCAGAGCGCCGCCCAGCAGGCCGGCTGGCAGCAGCAGGCGCAGGCGCCCTACCCGCAGCCGTACGCCGACCCGCAGCAACAGCAGCCGTACCCGCAGGCCGGCCAGCCCGCCCCCGGGGCGCCGTGGGCCCCGCAGCCCGGCCAGGCCCCGCCGCCCCCGCCCGGGTACGGCTACCCGCAGCAGCCCGCCCCCGGGGCGCCCTGGCCTCAGCAGCCGGGACCGGGCTACGGCTACCCGCCGCAGGCGCCCCAGCAGTGAGACGGACGGAAGGGCCCGCCGACACCGGTCGGCGGGCCCTTCCCCTCGTTCCTCGGCTCAGCGGCCGTCGGTCAGCTCCCGCGCCCGCTTGACGTCGTCGGCCATCCGGTCCAGCAGCGCGTCGATGGAGTCGAACTTCTCCATCCCGCGCAGGTAGGCCAGGAAGTCCACGGCCACGTGCATCCCGTACAGGTCCAGGCCGACCCGGTCGATGGCGTACGCCTCCACGGTGCGGGAGGTGCCGTCGAAGGTCGGGTTGGTGCCGACCGAGATCGCCGCCGGCATCCTCTCCCCGTCCGCGGTCAGCCAGCCCGCGTACACGCCGTCGGCCGGGATCGCGCTGTGCGGCACGGTCTCGACGTTGGCGGTCGGGTAGCCCAGCTCGCGGCCGCGCTGCGCACCGCGCACCACCACGCCCTCGACCCGGTGCGGGCGGCCCAGCACCTCGTTGGCGCCGGCCATGTCCCCGGTCTCGACCAGCCGGCGGGTCAGGCTGGAGGAGAACGGCTGGCCGTCCCCGGCCGTGCCGCACACCTGGAGGTCGATCACCTCGACCTCGAAGTCGTCCGCCCGGCCCAGCTCACCGAGCAGCGCCACGTTCCCGGCGGCCCGGTGCCCGAAGCGGAAGTTGGGGCCCTCGATGACGAGCCGCGCGCGCAGCGCGTCCACCAGCACCTGCCGGACGAAGTCCTCCGGGGACTCCTGCGAGAACTCGGTGGTGAACGGCAGCACCAGCACCGCGTCCACCCCGAGCTCCGCGATCAGCTCGGCGCGACGCGGGTGCGGCGCGAGCAGCGGCGGGTGGCTGCCCGGCCGGATGACCTCGCGCGGGTGCGGGTCGAAGGTCACCACGACCGAAGGGAGACCGAGTTCGCGGGCGCGCTCGACCGCCCGCCCGATGATCAGCTGATGCCCTCGGTGAACCCCGTCGAACGAACCGATGGTGACGACGCTGCGTCCCCAGTCACCGGGGATCTCCTCCAGGCCACGCCAGCGCTGCACCTGACCGCTCCTTGTTCCGTACGGCGCGTACCCTCTGTACGCTCAAACGCTCAAAACCCGAACCCCTATAGCGTGCCATGCGCCTGCCCCGGCTCAGGCACCGGAATACGGGTTGAGCGCACCGACGGCCCCGCCGCCCGCTCGGGCAGCGCCCGCTCGGCGTCGGCGGCAGCATGCCGAGGGTCCCGTCCGGCCGTGGCCGGAGCCCGCATCCGGGCCGGCCGAGGGCCCTCCTGAGCGGCCGGCGCGGCCCCGGACAGCGGGTGGGCGAGCAGCAGGGCGAAGGCCTCGGACCGCCGGGCGCAGCGCGCCAGGAGCTCGTCCGCGCCCGGCAGGCCGGGGGCGACGCGGGCCAGCACCGCCCGGGCCCGGGCGGGCCGCTCGGCCCCGCAGTGCTCGGCGAGCCCCTCCACGGCGGCGGTCAGCACCGCCGGGTCGGTCTCGGCGGCGAGCAGGGCGTCCAGCAGCTCGCAGCGCAGCGCGTCCGCCGCCGGGTCGGCCACCGGGACGGACAGCGCCCCGGCGAACGGCCGCCGCACCGCCGCGCCGCGGGCGGCCAGCGCGGCTCCGAGCAGCGCCCGCAGCTCCAGCCGGTCGGCCGGGCCGACGGCGCCGGCGCGGGCGAGCCGGCGGCCGAGGTAGTCGACGGCGACCGGGCCGGCCAGCCCCGGGTCCGCCCGCAGCAGCCGGACGGCCAGCTCGGCGCCCCACCGCACGGCCGCCGGGGCGGTGGCGCCGGCGAGCACCCGCAGCGTCTCGGCGGCGGCGCCCGGGGTCACCGAGCGGTCGGCGAGCGCGGCCAGGACGGGCTCCGGATCGCTGTCCAGGGCCGGGGCGAGTGCCCGCGGGGTGAGGAAGGCGTCCCCGCCCGCCCGGAACCGGTCGAGCGCGGCCGGCAGGTACGCGGCCCGGGTCGCCGGATCGCCGACCAGCAGGGCCAGCGCGGCCCCGTGCAGGCCCGGCTCGTCCTCACGGCCGAGCAGAGCCAGCGCGGTGTACCTCAGCAGCTCGGCCCCGGCACCGGAGGCGTACGGGGCGACCCGCAGGGCGTGCACGGCGGCCGCGACGTGCCGCTCGGGCCGCCGGTCGTGGCTCCAGCGGTCGACCGCCCGGCAGAGCGCGGACGGCTCCTCGGCGGCGAGCACGGTGAGCAGCGCGTCCGCCGTCGGGTGCGCGGCGTCGGCCAGCGCGTCGGCCAACTCGTCCAGGGCGAGCCGTCGGTGGGCGTGCAGCAGGTCGTGGGCGAGGTCGGCGGTGGTGCGGCCGGGTCTACCGGGCAGACCGCGCGGCTCCTCGAACCAGGCGCAGAGCAGCGGGACCACCGTGACCGGGTCGGCGCGCAGCCTCCCGGCCACCGCGGCGAGGAAGCGCTGCTCGGGTCCGTCGGCGGCCACCAGGCGGCGCAGCAGGGCGAGTTCGGCCTCGACGGGCAGGCCGAGGCCGGTCCAGAAGGCCGGGCCCAAACAGCCGAGCCCGGCTGCCGGGAGCACCGCCCCGCCCGCCGCGCCCGCCCGTTCGGCGATCCGGTCGGCCACCTGGCCGAGCAGCGCCCGGTGTTGGGCCGGGTGGGGGCTGGCGGCCAGGCCCGCGGCGAGCAGCCGGGCCGCCCACCAGGCGGGTTCGCTGCCCGGCGGGCGCAGGTCCAAGGCGCGCCAGATCCGGTGCAGCCACGGGTCCAGGGCGTCGGCGCCCCAGGTCTCGGCCACCCGGCGCAGCGCGGCGGCGACGGGGCCGATCCGGTGCCGGGGAACGGCGCACGCCCCGGCGGCCGCCTCCCCGGTCCGGTGGTCTCCGGGCCCGGCGGGCCCGGGCTGGGTGTCCTCGGCCTCGCCGAGCAGCAGCCGCAGCGCCGCGTCCAGGTCCAGGTGCCGGGCCTGCACCCAGTCCGCGAACTCCCCGTGGGCGAAGCGGAATCCGAGCCCGGCCGGGACGAACAGGCCCTCGGCGAGCACCGCCGCGGCCCAGCCGCCCTCGGCCGGGAACAGCTCCTCGAACGCGGCCCGGTCCAGCCCGCCGGACGCCTCGCCGCCGAGCGTCAGCCGGGCCGCTTCGTGCACCCGTCCGGCCACCGCCGTCGCGAGCCGGCGCACCCACCCGGGTCGCGCCACGCCCCGCCGCGCCACGCCCGGGCGGTGGGCGCCCGGGCGGCGCGACCGGCCGTCCCCGGCCAGCCGCTGGGCCACCCGCAGGCAGCACAGGTCCAGGAAGGCGTCGAAGAGCTCGCCCCGGCGCACCGGCCCGGCGCGCAGCCCCTCGGCCCACAGCTCCCCGGCCAGCCGGACGGCCAGCGGGTGCCGTGCGTCCTCGGCGGCGGCCGGGTGGCCGGGCGGCAGCCCGTAGCGGCGGCGCACCCGCTCGGCCGCCTCGAGAGGCAGCGGCCCGAGCCGCCGCCCGGCCAGGCTCGGCCCGCCCGGGCCGCGGCCGTCCGTCCGTACGGTGGGGGCGCCGCCCAGGTCGCCGTCCGGGTGCCGCTCCCGCGTCCGGGCCGGTCCGGGGCCGCCACCGCCCCAGGCCTCGGCCGCGAGCCCTTCCCACAGCTCCTCCCCGCAGGCGGTCAGCAGCCTGGCCCCGCAGCCGGTCAGCCACCGGCCCGCGCCGCGCAGCCAGCGCGCGTCCACCGGCAGCGGGGCCTCCTCGGGGCCGTCCAGGACCACCAGCAGCGGGCGGCCGGCCGCCGCGCACAGGGCCGCCGCCGGCTCGGGCGCGGGCGCCGGGACGCCGAGTCCGGCCGCCGCCGCGGCCAGCGCCCGTTCCACCGGCTCGGCGAGCGACCGGTCCCCGGCGCGCAGGTCGGCGCCACGCAGCCAGAGGGTGGGCAGCGGCTCGGCGGCGGCCACGCGGCGGGCGGTCAGCGCGGCCAGCTCGGTGGTGCGCCCGCTGCCGGGGGCGCCGACCAGCACGGTGACGGTCGTGGCCGGCTCCTCCCCGGCCAGGCCGTCCGGCCGGTCCACCCGGTCCGCGGCCAGCCGGGCGATCCGCCCCGGTCCGGCCCCGGCGGCGGTGGCCTGGGCGGCGGTCAGCCGCAGCACTCCGGCCAGGTTGAGCGCCCGCCCGTAGCCGGGCACCGTCGCCGCGTTGCCCGCCAGCAGCCCGGCCAGGGCCCCGGAATCCGCCGGCCCGCCGCCGACCGCAACGGCCGGCAGCGCCCCGCCGTGACGGGGTCCGCGCACGGCGGGCGCGGCCAGCGCGACCACCGCGCCGCCGCGGGCGTCCAGCACCGGCGAGCCGGCCGGCACGGTGACCCCGGCGACCACCGGCACGTCCAGCAGCAGCACCCCTCCCAGCAGGTGCCCCCGGTACTCCGCGCCGGTGGCTCCGAGCAGCCCGCAGCGCAGCGCCACCACCCGTCCGTCCTCCCCTGCCAGGGCCGGCAGCAGCACCTGGTGCCCGGGCGCGGCGGCCATCGGCAGCGGGGGCACCGGCAGCCCTCCGACGGCGTCGGTGCGCAGCAGGGCGAGCCCGTGCTCGGGCAACGGGAGGACGGCGCCCGGGCCGAGCACCCTGGTCTGCCCGCCGGGGGTGTGCAGGACGATCCGGTCCAGGCCCGCCACGCTCTCGTGCGCCGTCAGCACGCCGCCCTGCCGGTCGGCGACGAACCCCAGGCCGCGCAGCCGCCCGTCGAGGTCGCGGATCCGCAGCAGGTACCGCCCCGGATCGTCCTCCTGGAACCCCGGCATCCCCGCGCCCCTTCGACCGTCGCTCGCCCGTCTGCCCGCCCGGGGAGCCTGCCCGTCGGGGTGGCGGCCCGACCGCGCCCGCGCCGCTCACCACCGGTGTTCACTCCGCACGCCCCCTCGTACGGGTGAAGGGGCG
Source organism: Kitasatospora sp. NPDC056783 (assembly GCF_042789895.1). NCBI lineage: Bacteria > Bacillati > Actinomycetota > Actinomycetes > Kitasatosporales > Streptomycetaceae > Kitasatospora > Kitasatospora sp. NPDC056783. Next base: position 5,575 of record NZ_JBHUAF010000263.1, on the reverse strand, counting down.
CCCAGGTACGGCGAAGCCCCCGTCGGGATGAATCCCGACGGGGGCTCAGACGACGGCGACGGGCCGTCAGCCGACGAAGACCGCGACCGGCTTCGCCTGCCCGCCCTTCTCCTCGACCAGCGCCAGGAAGCGCCCGTCAGGCCCGAACACGGCGATCGGCCCGTCCACGCCCAGTCCGGGCGCCTTCAGCCGGGCGCCGTGCGACAGCTTCTGCGCCGAGGCCTCGTCCAGGTCCCAGCGCGGGAAGGCGGCGGCCGCGGCCTCGCCGATCGGCAGCACCTCCAGCCCCTTGGCGGACTCGCCGGTGACCTCGGCCTCCAGCTGTTCCAGGGTGCGCGCCGACTCGACCCCGTACGGCCCGACCTTGGTGCGCCGCAGCGCGGTCAGGTGCCCGCCGACGCCCAGCCCGGCGCCGAGGTCCCGGGCCAGCGCCCGGATGTAGGTGCCGGAGGAGCACTCCACGGTGACGTCCAGGTCGATCACCGGGGTGCCGTCCTCGGCGACCGCCGCGCGCTGCTCGTGCACGGTGAACGAGTGGATCGTGGTCGGCCGGGCCGCCAGTTCGAAGTCCTCGCCCTCGCGGACCCGCGCGTACGAGCGCTTGCCGTCGATCTTGATCGCGCTGACCTTCGACGGCACCTGCATGATCTCGCCGGTGAGCGCCGCGATCCCGGCGTCGATCGCCTCCCGGGTGACGGCGCCGGCCGGGGCCGAGGAGGTCACCTCGCCCTCGCGGTCGTCGGTGACGGTCGTCTGGCCGAGCCTGATGGTCGCCTCGTACGTCTTGGCGGTGAGCATCAGGTGGCCGAGCAGCCGGGTGGCCCGCTCCACGCCGATCACCAGGACGCCGGTGGCCATCGGGTCCAGCGTGCCGGCGTGCCCGACCTTGCGGGTCCCGGCCAGCCACCTCAGCTTGGCGACGACCCCGTGCGAGGTGATTCCCTCGGGCTTGTCGACGATCACCAGGCCGTCCGGGCCGGTGCCTTTGCGCTTCATCGAGTTCTTTCTCTCAACCGTCAATTGTTCTGGGGCGTCAGCTCTGAAAACGTCGAAGAACGTCAGAGACGATCAACGTACCGGCCCCAGCGCGGCGCGGAACCGCTCGACCACCGCCGCCACGTCCTCCCGGACGCTGAACCCGGCCGCGAAGACGTGTCCCCCGCCGCCCAGTTCGGCGCAGGCCGCGGCGACGTCCACCGCGCCCTTGGAGCGCGAGGAACCGCGCAGCGTCCCGTCCGGGTCCTGCTTCAGCACCAGCGCCACCTCGGCCTCGGCCGGGCGGCGCAGGATGTCGATCAGCCCCTCGATCTCCTCGACCGTGACGCTGAACAGCGCGAGGTCCTGGTACGGCACCCAGGTCCACACCAGGCCCAGCCCCTCGGCCGCCTCCGGCTCGTAGACGGCCCGGTCGAGCGCGCCCGCGAGCACCTTGAGGTAGCCGAAGGAGGAGGTGTCCCACAGCTGCCGGGAGATCAGGTCGTGCCGGATGCCGGTGGCCAGCAGCCGCCCGGCCAGTTCGTGGGTGGCGGGCGTGGTGGCCCGGTACTTGAACGAGCCGGTGTCGGTGGCGACCCCGGTGTAGAGGCAGGTGGCCAGCTCCTGGTCGAGCTCGACGCCGAGCCGGCGCAGCAGTTCGTCGACCAGCACGGCGGTGGCCGGCGCGGTCGGGTCGATCAGCTGGTGGGTGCCGAAGCCCGGGTTGGAGGCGTGGTGGTCGAACACCACCAGGACGGGCGCGGCGAAGGCCTTGTCGTGCAGCAGGCCGAGCCGGCTCCGCGCGGCGACGTCGAAGCAGAGCACCAGCTCGGGCACCTCCGGCACCTCGTCGGCCGGCACGATCAGCTCCTGGCCGGGCAGGAACGCCAGCGACTCGGGCACGATCTGCGGGTCGTCGCCGAAGGAGACCCGCACCCGCTTGCCGAGCGCGCGCAGCGCCAGCGCGGCCGCCAGCGAGGAGCCCAGCGCGTCGCCGTCCGGACAGATGTGGCAGATCAGGTCGATCGAACGGGCCCGCCCGATCTCCGCCACCACCTGCTGCCAGACCAGCTCGAACCCGCTCTCCTCGGTGCGCGGGGCCGGGAGCGCCGCGAGGGCACCCTCCACCGTGCTGGTGGAGGACGCCCCCGTGGTCGATCCGGCTCGCGAGGCGGCCTCGGCCGGCTCACCCGCCATGACTACTCGTCCTCGTCGTCACGCTCGGACGCCGGGACCCGGTACGGCTCCGCGTCGCCGGCGTAGGCCGCCCCGGCGGCCTGGGTGCGCACCGCGGCGTCCGAGGTGCGGGCCCGGTCGAGCAGGTCGTCGATGTTCCGGGCGTTGTCCGGCAGCGCGTCCGCGACGAAGGTCAGCGTCGGGGTGAAGCGCACCCCGATCTTGCCGACCTCGGAGCGGATCACGCCCTTGGCGCTCTCCAGCGCGGCCGCGGTGGCCTCGCGCTCGGTCTCGTCACCGAAGACGGTGTAGAAGACGGTGGCCTCGCGCAGGTCCCCGGTCACCCGGGTGTCGGTGATGGTCACGAACCCCAGGCGGGGGTCCTTGATCCGCCGTTCCAGGGTCTGGGCGACGACCACCTGGATGCGGTCGGCGAGCTTGCGCGCCCTAGCGGTGTCGGTCACGTTGCCTCCTCGTGCAATGGGCCCGGTACCCGGGTGAGCTGCGCACCCGTCGGGGCCCACGCCCCAAAGTACCGGCCCGCGCCCGGCCTTGCGGGCGCTCTCGGTCCTGATCCGTGTGAGAACGGCGACTTCCGTCGACCGGCTCCACGGCTCTCATTCGTCGTCGTCGTTGTGGTAGCGCCTCCTCGCGGAGAGGAGTTGCACCTCGGGGCGGCCGGCGACCAACCGCTCACAGCTGTCCAGGACCTCGGTGACGTACCCGGCTTCGCCGGAGACCACCGCGAGGCCGATCTCGGCCCGGCGGTGAAGGTCCTGGTTCCCGGTCTCGGCAGCGCACACGCTGTACTTGCGCTGCAGTTCGGCCACGATGGGCCGCACGATCGAACGCTTCTCCTTGAGCGAGTGGACGTCGCCCAGCAGCAGGTCGAAGGTGAGTGTTCCCACGAACATGTGTGACAGGTCAAGCCGACCTGGAAGGCCTCGGGGAGCAGCCCGGAACCGGGCTGACACCCCAGGACCCTACACAGCGAGACCGGGGCCGGTCGAAGGGAATTCCACCCGTCGACCGGCCCCGGCTGACACCGACTAGGCGCGCGGCTTCTCGCGCATCTCGTAGGTCTCGATGATGTCCTCGACCTTGATGTCGTTGAACGACCCCAGGGTGACACCGGCCTCGAAGCCCTCGCGGACCTCGGTCGCGTCGTCCTTGAAGCGGCGCAGACCCTCGATGGTGAGGCCCTCCGCCACGACCTTGCCGTCGCGCAGCAGGCGGGCCTTGGTGTTGCGGCGGATGATGCCGTCGCGGACCAGGACACCGGCGATGTTGCCGAACTTGGAGGAGCGGAAGACCTCGCGGATCTCCGCGGCGCCGAGGCGCACCTCCTCGTACTCCGGCTTGAGCTTGCCCTTGAGGGCGTTCTCGATCTCCTCGATCGCCTGGTAGATGACCGAGTAGTACCGGACGTCCACGCCTTCCTTGTCGGCCGCGGTACGCGCACGGCCTTCGGCGCGCACGTTGAAGCCGATGATGATGGCGTCCGAGCCCATCGCCAGGTCGACGTCGGACTCGGTGATCGCGCCGACGCCGCGGTGCAGCACCCGGAGCTCGACCTCCTCGCCCACGTCCAGCTTGACGAGGGCGTCCTCGAGGGCCTCGACCGAACCGGAGACGTCACCCTTGATGATGAGGTTGAGCTGCTCGATGGAGCCGGCGGCGATGGCCTTGTCCAGGTCCTCCAGGGACACCCGGACCCGACGCTGCGCGAAGGCGGCGTTGCGGTCACGGGCCGAGCGCTTCTCGGCGATCTGGCGGGCGGTGCGGTCCTCGTCGACGACGATGAAGCTGTCGCCGGCGCGGGGCACCGAGGTCAGACCGAGCAGCAGCACCGGACGGGACGGGCCGGCCTCGGCGAGGTTGTTGCCGTTCTCGTCCAGCATGGCGCGGACGCGGCCGTAGGCGTCGCCCACGACGATCGAGTCACCGACGCGGAGGGTACCGCGCTGGACCAGGACGGTCGCCATGGCGCCGCGGCCCTTGTCCAGGTGGGCTTCGATCGCAATACCCTGCGCGTCCTGCTCGGGGTTGGCCCGCAGGTCGAGCGAGGCGTCCGCGGTCAGGACCACGGCCTCCAGCAGCTGGTCGATGTTCAGACCCTGGCGCGCGGAGATGTCGACGAACATGGTGTCGCCGCCGTACTCCTCGGCCACCAGGCCGAACTCGGTCAGCTGGCCGCGGACCTTGGTCGGGTCGGCGCCCTCGACGTCGATCTTGTTGACGGCGACCACGATCGGCACACCGGCGGCCTTGGCGTGGTTCAGCGCCTCGACCGTCTGCGGCATGACACCGTCGTTGGCCGCGACCACCAGGATCGCGATGTCGGTGGACTTGGCACCACGGGCACGCATGGCGGAGAACGCCTCGTGACCCGGGGTGTCGAGGAAGGTGATCGGGCGCTCTTCGCCGTTCACCATCGTCGCCACCTGGTAGGCACCGATGTGCTGGGTGATGCCACCGGCCTCGCCGGCCACCACGTTGGACTTGCGGATCGCGTCCAGCAGTCGGGTCTTACCGTGGTCGACGTGACCCATGACGGTGACGACCGGCGGGCGCGGGGCCAGCTGGTCCTCGTCGCCCTCGTCGGCACCGAAGTCGATGTCGAACGACTCCAGCAGCTCGCGGTCCTCGTCGTCCCGGCTGACGATCTCCAGCTGGAAGCCCATCTCGCCGGCCAGCAGCTCGAGGGTCGCGTCGGAGACCGACTGGGTCGCGGTGACCATCTCACCGAGGTTGAACATGACGGAGACGAGCGCGGCCGGGTTGGCGTTGATCTTCTCCGCGAAGTCCATCAGCGAGGCGCCGCTCGACAGGCGAACGGTCTGGCCGTTGCCGCGAGGCAGCATCACACCGCCGACGGACGGGGCCTGCATGGCCTCGTACTCCTGGCGCTTCGCCCGCTTCGACTTGCGGCCACGCGCCGGGCGACCGCCCGGGCCACGACCGAAGGCACCCTGCGTGCCACCACGGGCACCCGGGCCGCCGGGACGACCGCCGAAGCCGCCGGGACGCGGGCCGAAGCCGCCACCGCCGCCGGGGGCACCGCCACCGGGACGCGGGCCGCCGAAGCCACCGCCACCGGCCGGGCGCGAGCCCGGACCGGCCGGACGGCCCTGGAAGCCGGGACGGGCACCGCCGCCGGCACCCGGACCACCCGGACGACCGCCGGGGCCACCCGGACCACGGCCACCCGGACCCGGACGCGGGCCGGCCGGACGCTGCGGCATCATGCCCGGGTTCGGGCGCGGCATGCCGGACGGGGTCGGGCCACCGGGACGCGGCGCGGCCGGACGCGGCATGCCGTCGGGACGCGGGGCGCCACCCGGACGGGGGGCACCGGCACCGGGGGCACCGGCCGGACGCGGACGGTCGCCACCCGGACGGGGGGCACCGGCACCGGGGGCAC
>NZ_JBHUAF010000262.1:0-12157 GCF_042789895.1 Kitasatospora sp. NPDC056783 | reverse complement strand
CGTCATGACGAACTGGGCGGTGCCCCGCCACGACGCCCGCCCGAACACCGTCCCGGGCGGCTCCGCGATGCGCTCCGACGACATCGAGCGGTACGAGGTGCGCTCCACCGAGGGCGAGACGCTGGTGGTGCTGCGGCCGGAGTGACCCCGGCGGTCCTCCGCCGGGGGCACCCGCACGTCCGGGTGCCCGCTGTCCGAGCCGTGTCCGCTGTCCGAGCCGTGGCTACTGCTTGAGCTCGGCGTACGCCTCCGCGCTGCTGTCCTTCAGGAACTGCCAGCAGCGGGCCTCCTCCTCGGTCTCCTTGATCGCGCCGGCCGCCCGCGCGAGCGCCGCCAGGCAGCGCAGGAAGCCGCGGTTGCCGCGGTGCTCCCACGGGACCGGGCCGTGGCCCTTCCATCCGTTGCGCCGCAGCGCGTCCAGGCCCCGGTGGTAGCCGGTACGGGCGTAGGCGTACGACTCGACGTACCGGCCGGCCGCGTAGGAGTCGTCGGCGAGCATGGCCCAGGCCAGGCAGAAGGCCGGGAACTCGGCCGCCACCTGGGTCGGGGAGGCAGACTCCTCCGCCAGCATCCGGTAGGGCCGCTCCTCCTCCGGGAGGAGGGTCGGGTCGGGACCGTCGAGAAGGTTGCTGTGAATCGCCATGCCCTGAAGTCTGCCACCCGAGACGCAGGGGTCAACCGCCGTCCCGGAAACGGACCGCCGTCCCCGGGGTCCTCAGGCCGCATACCAGGTATGTAGACATTCACCCGTTCGCCATGCCAGTGTGAAGATCATGTCCGCAGCCCGCTCCGTCGGCAGGCGGGTCGCACCGCCCCGGAAGAAGGGCGGCAGCCGACGCCGCCGACCGTCTCGGAGATTCGGTCCTGGCATGCTCACGGCACTGGTGCTCTCCCTGCTGGTGCTGGGCACCGCGACGGTCATGCTGAACCGCTCCACGGGAACCCCGGCCGCCGGCCCGAGCACCCAGGCGAGGGTCGCCCCGCCGGCCGAACAGGCCTCCCTGGAGTCACCGGCGCCCGTCCAGGCCCCGCCGACCCCTCCCCCGGCCGCGACCCCGACACCCACGCCCACGCCGACCCCCACCCCGACACCCACGCCCACGCCGACCCCCACCCCCACCGGGCCGGACCCCGGCCCCACCAAGGGCCCAGGCACCTTCACCATCGCCCCCGCCACCGCCAAGGCGGTCGGTCAGGGCACCATCCGCCGCTACCGCGTCGAGGTCGAGGACGGCATCGGGATCGACCCGGCGGCCGCCGCCGCTCGGATCCACGGCATCCTCGGCGACAAGCGCGGCTGGACCAGTGACCGCAAGGACGGCTTCCAGCTGACCGCCGGCGGCTCGTACGACTTCACCGTGAAGATCGCCTCACCGGCCACCGTGGACCGGATCTGCGGCGCCTCCGGCCTGGACACCCACGGCGAGGTCAACTGCAACGTCGGCAACCAGGTGCTCGTCAACTCCAAGCGCTGGAACACCGGCTCACCCCAGTTCAGCGGACCGCTGGACGAGTACCGGGCACTGATCGTCAACCACGAGGTGGGCCACCGGATCGGCCACGGGCACGAGACCTGCCCCGGGGAGGGCAAGCCCGCGCCCGCGATGATGCAGCAGATCTACGGCCTCAAGGACTGCACGCCCAACGCCTGGCCGTACTCGGCGGAGGGTGCCTACCTCGGCGGGCCGGCCGTCCCGTAGGACGGGGCCCGGCTACCCGAACACCGGCAGGTACGCCCGCAGGTCGCTGCGCTCCCCCGAGGCGGACACCGCGGCCTCCTCCACCGAGGCCGCCCAGTCGGCGCGGCCGGTGGCCAGCCGGATCCAGGTCAGCGGGTCGGTCTCCACCACGTTGGGCGGGGTGCCCCGGGTGTGCTTCGGCCCGGGCACGGCCTGGACGACCGCGTACGGCGGGACCCGCAGCTCGACCGCGCCGCCGGGGGCGTGGTCGGCGAAGGCGTCGGCCAGCATCCGGGTGACGGCGGCGAGGGCCTGGCGGTCGTGCGGGAAGGCCTCCAGGCCGAGCGCGTCGGCCAGGTCGTCGGCGTGCACCACGGCCTCGACCAGCCTGGTCACCAGGTAGTCGGTGAGGAGCATCCGCCGGCCGACCACGACGGCGGTGGCCTCCGGATCAGCCCCGGCCGACCGGTCGAGCACGGCCATGACCTCGTCGAGCGACCGGTCGAACGCTGCGACCACCTCCGCGAGCGGGCCGGCGAACCCGGTCGCCGCGTGCTCCGTCACCACCTCGTCGACGGCCCCGGCCATCGTCCCGCTCAGCTCCGCGTAGCCGGCCAGCGAGAGCACCGGCCCGTCCGGCGCCGGGGCGTCCGGCGCCGGGGCGTCCGGCGCGGCCGGAAGCCGGCCCAGCGCGAGGCTCAGGTGCGCCAGCAACTCCCGTACCCGCCAGCTGCCGAGTCGGGTCGGCAGCTCCAACCGGTCGGCGGTGAGGCCGTGGACGACGGTGCGCAGCGCCTCGGTCTGGGCGGCCAGCGCGGCGCGGACCTTCTGCGGCTGGTACGTACGGGACTTGGCAGGCATGGGCCCCAACATACGTCGAGGGGCGGACGGTCCGGAAGGAACCGTCCGCCCCTCGGGCCGAGCCGCGCGTCAGCCCAGCAGGGCCTCGATGACGCCGGTGTGGGCGTCCTTCAGCTCCGCCAGCGAGACGCTGAACTGGCCCTGGACGTCCAGGCTGTCGCCGTCCACGACACCGATCCGGGTGGCCGGCAGGCCCCGCGCGGTGCACATGTCGTTGAACCGGAGCTCCTCGCTGCGCGGCACCGCCACGACGGCGCGGCCGGCCGACTCCGAGAACAGCAGCACGAACGGGTCCTGGCCCTCGGGCACGACGATCCGAGCGCCGAGGCCGCCCTTGAGGCAGCTCTCCACCAGCGCCTGGCCGAGGCCGCCGTCGGACAGGTCGTGCGCGGCGTCGATCATGCCGTCGCGCGAGGCGGCGATCAGGATGTCGCCGAGCAGGCGCTCGCGCTCCAGGTCCACCTTGGGCGGCAGGCCGCCGAGGTGGTCGTGGACCGCCTGCGACCAGGCCGAGCCGCCCAGCTCGTCCGCCGTGTCGCCGAGCAGGTAGAGCAGCTGCCCTTCCTCGGCGAAGGCCAGCGGGGTGCGCCGGGTGACGTCGTCGATGACGCCGAGCACCGCGACCACCGGGGTCGGGTGGATGGCGACCTCGCCGGTCTGGTTGTACAGCGAGACGTTGCCGCCGGTGACCGGGGTGCCGAGCACCAGGCAGGCGTCGGCCAGACCGCGGGTGGCCTCGGCGAACTGCCACATCACGTCCGGGTCCTCGGGGGAGCCGAAGTTGAGGCAGTCGGAGACGGCGAGCGGCTTGGCACCGCCGGCCGCGACGTTGCGGTACGCCTCGGCCAGGGCCAGCTGGGCACCGGTGTACGGGTCCAGCTTGGCGAAGCGGCCGTTGCCGTCCGTGGCGACCGAGACGCCGAGGTTGGTCTCCTCGTCGATCCGGATCATGCCCGAGTCCTCGCCGGAGGCGAGCACGGTGTTGCCGAGCACGTAGCGGTCGTACTGGTCGGTGATCCAGGACTTGGAGGCCTGGTTCGGGTGGCTCGCGACCTTCAGCAGATCGGCCTTGAGGCCCTCGCCGGTGGTCGGGCGGACCAGCCGCTCGGCGGTCGGGGCGTCGGCCTGGAGCGCGTCCTGCCAGCTCGGGCGGGCGTACGGGCGCTGGTAGGTCGGGCCCTCATGGGCGACGGTGCGCGGCGGGACGTCCACCACGAGCTCGCCGTGCCAGAAGATCTCCAGGCGCTCGCCGTCGGTCACCTCACCGATGACGTTGGCGATGACGTCCCACTTCTCGCAGATCTCCAGGAAGCGGTCGACCTTGTCGGGCTCCACGATCGCGCACATGCGCTCCTGCGACTCGCTCATGAGGATCTCCTCCGGCGAGAGCGTGTGGTCGCGCAGGTGCACGGTGTCGAGCTCGATCCGCATGCCGCCGGAGCCGGCCGAGGCCAGTTCGCTGGTGGCGCAGGACAGACCGGCGCCGCCGAGGTCCTGGATGCCCTTGACGAGCTTCTCCCGGAAGATCTCCAGGGTGCACTCGATCAGGAGCTTCTCCTGGAACGGGTCGCCGACCTGGACGGCCGGGCGCTTGGCCGGCTTGGTGTCGTCGAAGGTCTCGGAGGCCAGCACCGAGACGCCGCCGATGCCGTCGCCGCCGGTGCGGGCGCCGTACAGGATGACCTTGTTGCCGGCGCCGGAGGCCTGCGCGAGGTGGATGTCCTCGTGCTTCATGACGCCCACGCACAGCGCGTTGACCAGCGGGTTGCCCTGGTAGCAGGAGTCGAAGACGACCTCGCCGCCGATGTTCGGCAGGCCCAGGCAGTTGCCGTAGCCGCCGATGCCCGCGACGATCCCGGGCAGCACGCGCCGGGTGTCCGGGTGGTCGGCCGCACCGAAGCGCAGCGGGTCCATCACGGCGACCGGGCGGGCGCCCATCGCCAGGATGTCGCGCACGATGCCGCCGATGCCGGTGGCCGCGCCCTGGTAGGGCTCGATGTACGACGGGTGGTTGTGCGACTCGACCTTGAAGGTGACCGCGTAGCCCTGGCCGACGTCGACCACACCGGCGTTCTCGCCGATGCCGACGAGCATCGCGTCCGAATCCGGCTTCTTGTCGCCGAACTGCTTCAGGTGGACCTTGCTGCTCTTGTACGAACAGTGCTCCGACCACATGACCGAGTACATGGCGAGTTCGGCGCCGGTCGGGCGGCGGCCGAGGATCTCCCGGATGCGCGCGTACTCGTCCTCCTTGAGGCCGAGTTCGGCCCAGGGCTGGGCGGCGTCCGGGGTCTGCTCGGCGTTCTTGACGGTGTCGAGGCTCATCAGGCGTTCACCAGCTGCTTCAGGACGGAAGTGAAGAAGCCCAGGCCCTCGGTGGTCGGACCGGTGAGCGGCTCCACGGCGTGCTCCGGGTGCGGCATCAGGCCGACGACATTGCCGGCGGCGTTGGTGATGCCGGCGATGTCGCGGTACGAACCGTTCGGGTTGACGTCGAGGTAACGGGCGACGACCCGGCCCTCCGCCTCCAGCTCGTCCAGCACCCGCTCGTCGGCGACGAAGCGGCCCTCGCCGTTCTTCAGCGGGACGACGATTTCCTGGCCCACCGAGTAATCCCCGGTCCAGGCGGTGCCGGCGTTCTCGATCCGGAGCTTCTGGTCGCGGCAGACGAAGTGCAGCGAGTCGTTCCGGTGGAGCGCGCCGGGCAGCAGGTGCGATTCGCAGAGCACCTGGAAGCCGTTGCAGATACCGAGGACCGGCATTCCGAGCTTCGCCTGCTCGATGACGGACTCCATCACCGGCGAGAAGCGGGAGATCGCACCGCAGCGCAGATAGTCGCCGTAACTGAATCCGCCCGGCAGGACGACGGCGTCGACCTGGTGGAGATCCTTGTCACGGTGCCAGAGGGCGACCGGCTCGGCGCCGGCGAGACGGACCGCCCGCTGGGCGTCGCGGTCGTCGAGGGAGCCCGGGAAAGTGACGACGCCGACGCGGGTGGTCACTTGCCCTCCTCCTCGACCCGGACGGTGAAGTCCTCGATCACGGTGTTGGCGAGAAAGGTCTCGGCGGCTTCGCGGATACGGGCGAGCGCCGCGTCGTCGACCGGGCCCTCCACATCCAGCTCGAAACGCTTGCCCTGGCGGACGTCGGCGATCCCGGTGAATCCGAGACGGGGCAGTGCGCGCTGCACCGCCTGTCCCTGGGGGTCGAGGATCTCCGGCTTGAGCATGACGTCGACTACGACGCGTGCCACTGGCACTCCCGGTGGTGTCTTCGGTGAGGCGGGGGAACTCCAGACTACCGGTGGTTTCGGGCAGGATTGCTGGCCGGGCGTAGCGACGCGCGTAGACCCAGGCTCCTTACACCGCAAGGGATCCGACCCCCTGACCCCCCGTCGGACCCGTCCGGTTTCCACGGAAACGGCCCCGGGAACGACACCCGGAAGCGCACTCGGAACGCCTCCGGCCGGAGAACACCCGAATACGGCACTTGGGGACAGATCCGCCCGTCCCGCACATCGGTATCCGGCACACCCGACGAAGACTCGTGAATATCCGGAAAAGAATGCCGGACTCTTCGATTTCGACCCCCTTCGGGTGCAGAATAGGGCCACCTGTCGCGACAAGTGCTGCGTATCAGGCGGGCCACCGGGTCCGCCCGTACGTACTTGCGCGAGTTGGTGCACATCAGGCCTCGGTACCCCCTCGGACCGGCGGCCGAATTGCCCGAGAGGATTGACACCCATGGCTCAGCGTGTAGTTGTCACGCTCTCCGACGACCTGGACGGCGGCGCCGCGGCGGAAACCGTCCACTTCGGCGTCGACGGGAAGTCGTACGAGATCGACCTGTCCGTGGACAACGCGGAAAAGCTGCGGGAGGCCCTCGCTCCGTTCGTCGCCGCCGGCCGCCGCCAGAGCCGCACCGGAAAGTCCTTCCGCCGCACCGCCCTCACTCCGGACCCGGCCGCGGTCCGCGCCTGGGCGCTGTCCCGCGGGATGGAACTGCCGGCCCGGGGCCGCATCCCCAAGCACGTGTACGAGGCGTTCGCCGAGGCGAACTGAGCCCGCGGGCTCCGTACCCCGGTCGCCCCTCCCGCCCGGACCGAAGGGTGGGGCGACCACCCCGAAAGATGCTGTAGAGTATTCCTCGTCGCCGCAACGGAGAGATCCGAAGAGGCGGCGGGTGCCCCACCAGGCACCATGCGGACGTGGCTCAGTTGGTAGAGCATCACCTTGCCAAGGTGAGGGTCGCGAGTTCGAATCTCGTCGTCCGCTCGCAGTGCGCGAGCACAGCACAACTCAATAGTTTGACCTGCGGACGTGGCTCAGTTGGTAGAGCATCACCTTGCCAAGGTGAGGGTCGCGAGTTCGAATCTCGTCGTCCGCTCCGATACGAAGGGCCCCCTCGTTTGAGGGGGCCCTTCGGCATTCCCGCCGACCGGCCGCGATATCCGCCCATGACATTTGTCATCGCCGACCCGTGGATACCCACCGCCGAGTCATGACGACCCGCACTGCCCGCGCGGCCAGGCCCGCGGAAGGCTTGAGGCATGGAAACGAGCCGGCCCTCCCGCCCCAGCGAAGACGTGATCGAGGTCACCGACCTGCACCGCCACTACGGCGGCGGCACCTCCGGGTACCACGCGGTACGCGGCGTGGACCTCACCGTCCGCCGCGGCGAGCTGTTCGCCCTGCTGGGCACCAACGGGGCCGGCAAGACCTCCACCATGGAGGTCATCGAGGGCCTGGCCGCGCCCACCGGCGGCACCGTCCGGGTGCTCGGCCGGGACCCGTACAAGGAGCGGGCCGCCGTCCGCCCCCGGATCGGCGTCATGCTCCAGGAGGGCGGCTTCCCCGGCGACCTCACCGCCGCCGAGACCGGCCGGGTCTGGGCCGGGATGACCAGCGGCGCCCGCCCGGTGACGGAGGCGCTGGAGCTGGTCGGCCTCGGCCACCGGGCGAACGTCCGGGTCAAGCAGCTGTCCGGTGGCGAGAAGCGCCGGCTGGACCTCGCGATGGCCCTGCTCGGCCGCCCCGAGGTGCTCTTCCTGGACGAGCCCAGCACCGGCCTCGACCCGGAGGCGCGCGCCGCCGTCTGGCAGCTGGTGCGCGAACTGCGCGCCCAGGGCACCACGGTGCTGCTCACCACGCACTACCTGGAGGAGGCCGAGGAACTGGCCGACCGGCTGGCCATCATGCACGGCGGCCAGGTCGTCACCGCCGGCACCGTCGCCGAGGTGATCGCCGACCGGCCCGCCCGGATCAGCTTCCGGCTGCCCGAGTTCCTCGGGGCCTCCCTGCCCGTCCTGGCCGGGGCCGAGCTCACCCTCGACGGCGGCAAGGTCACCGTGCAGACCCTCGCCCTCCAGGACACCCTCACCGACCTGCTCGGCTGGGCCCGCCACCACGGCATCGCGCTCGGCGCCCTGGACGCCCGCAGCGCCTCGCTGGAGGAGGCCTTCCTCGCGATCGCCTCCGAGGCCGCCCACCAGAACCCGCCGCAGGCGCCCTCCGCCACCCCCCGTCCCGCCCGCCGCCGCCTGATCGGATCCGCCCGATGACCACCGCCGCCACCATCACCGCAGGTCCGAACGACACCGCCGGGCCGAAGAGCACCGCCGTCCGCCGGCTGCTCGCCCTCGGCCGGGCCGAGGCCGCCCTGCTGCTGCGCAACCGCACGGCGCTGTTCACCGCCCTGCTGCTGCCGCTGATCCTGGTCTTCACCCTGAAGAGCCTGCTCTCCCAGCAGGCCGAGTCCCACCCCGGGCTGGACGTCGACTCGCTGCTGGTCTACGGCTCGGTCGGGATGGTCCTGGCCTTCGTCGTGTACTACAACCTGACCGCCGCGTACGTCGGGCGGCGCGGTGAGCTGGTCCTCAAGCGGCTGCGCACCGGCGAGGCCCGGGACCTGGAGATCCTGCTCGGCACCGCCGTCCCGTCGCTCGCCCTCGGCCTGCTGATGGCCGCCCTGATCGGGGTCGGCGGCAGCCTCGGCCTGCACCTGGCCGTACCGGTCAACCCGCTGCTGATGCTGATCGGCCTGCTGCTGGTGCTGGCCACCATGATCGCCCTGGCCGCGCTGTCCAGCGCCTTCACCAGGACCGTCGAGAGCGCGGGCATCACCACCCTGCCGGTCATGCTGGTGATGCAGCTCGGCTCCGGCCTGTTCATCCCGCTGGAGGTCATGCCCAAGGCGGTCGCCGACGTCTGCCGCCTGCTGCCGACCACCCCGGCCTTCCAGCTGATCCGCGTCGGCTGGTTCGGCACCGACGGCTCGGCTCCCGCCACCGACTTCCTCGGCAGCTGGGGCGCGGCCGGCCCGCACCTGATCACCGGGACCATCTGGCTCGGCCTGGCCGTCTGGGGCGCGGTGCGCTACTTCCGCTGGGAGCCGCGCCGCTGAACCCCAGCGCCGAACCCCAGCGCCGAACCCAGCGCCGAACCCCGCCGCAGGGCCCACCACGGGCCCCACCGCGGGGCCTTCGGCTGAGCCGCGAACATTAATCCGAAGGACCGTCCTCAGATTGACCTCTGATATGAAGGCAGCAAGCAGGATCGTGGTCGAACTGGGGGCGGAAGAATTGAGAATGCGGTCACCGCGCAACAGCTGGGCGGACATGAGCAAGCCCCAGCGCACCGAGCTCTACTTCCGCTGGTCGCTCTACTCCCTGCCGCTGCTGGTGCTCCCGGTGACGCTGATCGCCGCCGGACCCCGGACCGATCTGTCGGACTCCACCGGAACGGTCCGGACCTCCCTGCTGGTCGCGCTCGCCGCGACGCTGCTGAGCCTGCGGGCCTGCCGCACCTCGCTCGACCACTACCTCAAGCGCCCCACCGACCACCTGCGCTGGCTGGCCGTCACCGGCGCCTTCGCGGTGGCCGGCTCCTGGGCCGTCCTGCTGATCGAGCCGCACTCCGGCGGGGCGGACGGCTCACCCGGAGCGGCGTTCACCTTCACGGTCGTGACCCTCCTGCTCTCCAGCGCCTTCGGTCCGGCGGCCATCGTGCTGTCGCTGCCCCGAGCGGCCCTGGCCGCCATCGGCGGGTTCCTCCTGGTGGCCCCGGCGATGGTACTGGCCGGGTACGGCGTCGCCCGTACCGCCGGACAGCTGGTCGGCGCCCTGATCGTGCTGCCCGTCCTCGGCGGGACCTGCCGCAGCTTCGCCTGGCTGACCGCGGCGGTCTGGGAGCTGGACGCCGCCCGCGAGGCGCAGTCCCAGCTGGCCGTCGCCGAGGAACGGCTGCGCTTCTCCCGCGACCTGCACGACGTGATGGGCCGCAACCTCACCACCATCGCGCTGAAGAGCGAGCTCGCCGTCCAGCTCGCCCGCCGCGGGCGCGAGGAGGCCGCCGACCAGATGGCCGAGGTGCAGAAGATCGCCCAGGAGTCGCAGCGCGAGGTCCGGGACGTCATCCGCGGCTACCGCACCGCCGACCTGCACGCCGAGGCGATCGGCGCCCGGGCGGTGCTGCGCTCGGCCGACGTCACCTGCGAGATCGACCTCGGCGAGGACGCCGACCGGCTGCCGGCCGCAGTGCAGTCCGTGCTCGGCTGGGTGATCCGCGAGGCCACCACCAACGTGCTGCGGCACAGCGAGGCCGACCGCTGCCTGATCCGGCTGCGGACCGAGGACGGACGGGCCGTGCTGGAGCTGGAGAATGACGGTGTGCCCGCCGTTCCGTTCCCCTCCCAGGGCAGCGGCACCGGGCTGCGCGGCCTGCGCGAGCGGCTCGCCGCCCACGACGGCGAGCTGACCGTCCCGACCGTGGAGGCGGGCGTCTTCCGGATGCTCGCCACCGTCCCGCTCCCCCGCTGAGGAAGAAAGCGCCCGATGACCGAGAACGCCGCGCCCGTCCGCGTCCTGCTCGCCGACGACGAGCACCTGATCCGGGGCGCGCTGGCCGCGCTGCTCTCGCTGGAGGACGACATCGAGGTGGTCGCCCAGGCCGGCTCCGGCACGGAGGCCCTGGCGATGGCTCAGGCGCACCGCCCGGACGTCGCGGTGCTGGACCTCCAGATGCCGGGCAAGGACGGCATCGAGGTGGCCGCCCAGCTGCGGCTGCTGCTGCCGGACTGCCGCTGCATGATCGTCACCGGCCACGGCCGCCCGGGCTACCTGAAGCGGGCGCTGGAGGTCGGGGTGCGCGGCTTCCTGCCGAAGACCGTCTCGGCGGCGGACCTGGCCGGCATCATCCGCACCGTGCGCTCCGGCGGCCGGTACGTGGACCCGGAGCTGGCGGCGGACGCGATCAGCGCCGGGGAGACCCCGCTGACCCCGCGTGAGACGGACGTCCTGGAGCTGGCCGCCGACGGCACCCCGATCGCGGAGATCGCCGAGCGGGCCGCGCTGTCCCAGGGCACCGTCCGCAACTACCTGTCCTCGGCGGCCACCAAGCTGGGTGCGGAGAACCGGCACGCGGCGGTGCGGATCGCCCGCGAGCACGGCTGGATATAGCGCTCGCGGGCGTCGCGCGACGCGTCAGGCCCAGCTGGTGCCGGTCAGCCGCTCGTAGACCTCGATGTACTTGGCCCGGGTCAGCTCGACCACCTCGTCCGGCAGCGCCGGCGGCGGCTCCTCGCCGTGGCGGTCCCAGCCGGAGGCCGGGGAGACCAGCCAGTCGCGGATCAGCTGCTTGTCGAAGGACGACTGCGAGCGGCCCGGCCGGTACTCGTCGGCGGGCCAGTAGCGGGAGGAGTCCGGGGTGAGCACCTCGTCGCCGATCACCAGCTCGCCGTCCAGCAGGCCGTACTCGAACTTGGTGTCGGCCAGGATGATGCCGCGCTCGCGGGCGATGTCCCGGGCCCGGGAGTAGACGCTCAGCGTGGTCCGGCGCAGCTGCGCGGCCAGGTCGGCGCCGATCCGGCGGGCGGTCTCCTCGTAGGAGACGTTCTCGTCGTGCTCGCCGACCTCGGCCTTGAGGGCCGGGGTGTAGATCGGGGCGGGCAGCTCGGAGCTGTTCTCCAGGCCCTCCGGCAGCGCGATGCCGCAGACCGTGCGGCTCTCGTCGTACTCGGCCAGGCCGGAGCCGGCCAGGTAGCCGCGGGCGACCGCCTCGACCGGGACCATCTCCAGGCTCCGGCAGACCAGCGTGCGGCCCTTCCAGTCGGCCGGGGCGCCGGCCGGGACCTCGGCGGAGATCACGTGGTTGGGGACGATGTCGGCGATCCGCTCGAACCACCACAGCGACAGCTGGGTGAGGATGCGGCCCTTGTCGGGGATCTCGTTCGGGAGCACCCAGTCGTGGGCGGACGTCCGGTCACTGGCCACCATGACCAGTTCGCCCGATTCGGTGCGGTAGAGGTCGCGCACCTTGCCGGTGTGCAGGTGGACCAGGCCGGGCACCTGGACCGGCTCGGGCTTGGTGACAAATCCGCTCAAGGTGTTCAGTCCTCAGGGGTCGTTCACGGGCGGGGGCACCGCGAAAGGGGAGGTCACTGCCCCCGCAGTCTTTCACGACCGCCGCACGCCAGGTCCTGTCCGGTCGGCCTTGGCGGATCGGCCCGCGGCGTCGGGCTCCCGGCCTAGTGCCGCATCAGGCAACGTTCGCCCTGGTGACGACCTCGCGTAGTCGTTCGTCGGCGGCGTGCTTGTTTCGCCAGATGATGTAGCGGCGGAT
>NZ_JBHUAF010000261.1:0-12241 GCF_042789895.1 Kitasatospora sp. NPDC056783 | reverse complement strand
CGAGCGGGCCGGTCCGGTCGCTCAGCTGAACCGGAACAGCGCGGTGTGGACGGTGCCGTCGTTCAGACCGAGGGTGAACACCTGGCAGGTGCCGGCGTGGGCCCGGTCGGTCTTCCAGACATAGGTGTACGAGCCGGAGGCCGCGTCGTAGCGCGGTGCGGCCTCCCCGGCGGTGGCGGTGGGCACGGGCGGGTCGAGCGGCGCGCCGGTGGCGCAGTCGACGTGCCGCGTGACCGGGTAGTCGCGGGCGATGACGTCCGGGCCGTGGTCTGCGCCCAGGGTGAACTTGACCGGGACGGCCCGTCCGGCGTTCATCCGGTTGACGGCGGGCGGGTTGGCGACCGGCGGCCGGAAGCCGCCGAAGGGGTACTCGTAGGTGTAGCGGCCGGCGACGGAGGCGGCGCTGGCGCCGGCCGGGGTGGTCACCGTGACGTCGACGGTGCCGCCGGCCCCCGGGGGAACGGTCGCCCGGAGGGTGCCGTCGTTGACGACGGTGACGCCGGTCGCCGCCGCGGCGCCGAACAGGACCGCCCTGGTGCCGGCCAGGTGGGTGCCGGTGATCGTGACGGTGTCGCCGCCCGCCGCGGGCCCGTGGCCGGAGCGCACCCCGGTCACGGTGGGCGCGACGGTGGCGACGGCCAGGGTGTACGGGGAGCCCCCGGTGGCGGCGGTGCGGCTGACGGTGCCGGTGGCGGTGTCGATCACCGACAGGGTGCCCCCGTGGCTGTTGGCCACGTACACCGCGCCGCCGGCCGGGTCGGCCAGCACGCCGACCGGGGTGGAGCCGACCGGGACCGAGCCGGTGACTCCGCCGGTCGCGGTGTCGATCACCGACACCGAGTTGGAGTTCTGGTTCGCCACGTAGGCGCGGGCGCCGTCCGGGGTGATCGCCACGCCCCCGGGGCCGGCCTCGACGGGGATGGTGCCGGTGACCGTGTTGGTGGCGGTCTCGATCACCGAGACGTTGGCGCTGTTGAAGTTCGCGGTGTACACCCGGGAGCCGTCGGGGGCGATCGCCACGGCGGCGGGCATCCGGGCCCGGCTGTCGACGATCGTGTCGCTCAGGGTGTTGGTGGCGGTGTCGATCACCGAGACGGAGCCGCCGATGAGGTTCGCGACGTAGGCGCGCGCGCCGTCGGGGGTCACGGCGATGCCGAAGGGCTGGGCGCCGACCGTCACGGTGGTGGTGACCGCCCGGGTGGCGGTGTCGATGACGTCGACGCCGCCGGCCCTCGGGCTGACGTAGTGCCCGACGTAGGCGTGGGCCCCGTCCGGGGAGAAGGCCACCGGTCCGGGCAGCCGGCCGACCGCGATCGTCGAGGAGACCGTGGCGGTGGCGGTGTCGATCACGGACACCGTGCCGCTGCCGTTGTTGACGACGTACGCCTGGGCGCCGTCCGGGGAGACCGCCACCGCCTGTGGAGCGGTGCCGACCGGGATGGTCGCGACGGCCGCGTCGGTCGACGGGTCGTAGGCCGTGACGGAGTTCGCGCGCGGGTCGGCGATGTAGACCAGCCGGTGCGCGGCCGTCTCGTCGGCGGCGGCCGCGTGGGCCGACGGCGCGGGCGCGACCACGGTGAGGGCGCCGAGCACGCCGGCCACCGAGGCGACCGCCGCCCGGTGCCGTAACCGCCGGAGCCGGCCCGGCGACCCGGCCGGTCCGTTGGGGACCGCTGTCATGTGACTCCACCTCTCTGTTCGGCGCACCGGTCGGGAATCCGTCCCGTCGGGCGCCGGGGGCTGTGGGGGTTGGGGGTGCAGGGGGGTGGGTGCAGGTGCCCTCGGGAAGCGTGGCCGACGGGGGCGCGTCGCGCCAGGGCGCACGATGGCGGCGCCGGGTCATGCGCCGGGCGCACAACCCCGGTGCGCGGACGCCCCGGCGCGGCCCTACGACACGCAGGCCCGGCCGCGGTTGTGCTCCCCGAGGTCGAACAGCGCGTGCCCGAGGGCGGTCAGCGCGTTGGCCCTGCGGTGTTCCAGACCGACCTTCTCGGAGATCGCCAGCGCCTGTTCGGCGGCCTTCAACGCCTCGGTCGGGCGGCCGGCGGCCCGGCAGGATTCGGCCAGTCCCACGAGCACACCGGGCATCCTGTCCCAGGAGCCGAGCGCGCGCAGGGCGCCGAGGCATTCCCGGTAGTCCTCGCACGCCGCCTCGAACAGGCCGGTTCCGTGCAGCGCCGTCGCCCGCGTGTAGAGCATGTGGACCTGGCCGACGGAGTCACCGAGGGTCTTGAAGGCCGCCAGGCTGCGCTCGGCCCTGCCCCGTGCGGACTCCGGCCGTCCGACGGCGACGTCGGCCAGTGCCGCCATCCCCTCGGCGAAGGCGCGCAAGGACCGGTTTCCCAGTTCCACGCTCAGGTTGACGGCCTCGTCGCACCAGGCGGTCACCTCCTCCTCGTCGCAGTCGGGGGCGCTGGTCAGCGCCAGCGCGCTCAGCGCACCGGGCAGCAGGGTCGCCTGCCCCGTCTGCCGTGCCAACGCGATCACCCGGATCGCTTCGACGCGGGCCTGCCGGGTGCGCTGGATCTCCCGTTGGGCCCACATCAGCGTGTAGCGGGCCCGCGCTTCGGAGTGCGGCAGGCCGGCCGCGCGGGTGGCTTCGGCGACGCGCCCGGCCAGGTCGCACAGTTCCGGTACGGCCGTGCCCAGGTCGATCAGCTGGACCAGCGCCAGTGTCAGGTCCGCGACCACCGGCAGCGGGCCGTCGGGGTCGCGGATGACCTGCCCGGCGACCGCCAGGACGGCGGTGATCTCCTGCCTGGCCCAGCGCAGCCCCTCGGCCGGTCCGTCGAACCCGGGCTCGGCGGCCTCCGCCGCCACCAGGTCGGCGAAGGGGAAGCCGGGCCTGACCACCCGGTACAAGCCGGCCACGGTCGCCAGGTAGTGCCGCAGCAGCCGCTCGGCGGCGGCCCGCCCGGCGGCGGCCCCGTCCTCCTCCTGGACCAGTTGGCGCGCGAACAGCCTCAGCAGGTCGTGGTACCGGTACCGGCCGGGGTACGGGCAGGACAGCAGCCCCAGATCGGTCAGTGACTCGGCCAGCCGTTCGGCCTCCCGCTCCGGCAGCTCCAGGAGCACCGCGGCGGCGGCCGACGACACGCCCGGGCCGTCCGGCAGGGACAGCAGCCGGAACGCGCGGGCGGTCTCGCCGTCGAGCTGGTCGTAGCTGAGCCGGAACGACGCGGCGACCGCCAGCTCGCCGGTCTCCAGTTCGGCCAGGCGCCGGCGTTCGGAGGCCAGCCGGTCGGCCATGTGCGACAGCTGCCAGGCCGGGCGGGCGGCCAGGCGGGACGCGGCGGTCCGCACGGC
This sequence comes from Kitasatospora sp. NPDC056783, assembly GCF_042789895.1. NCBI lineage: Bacteria > Bacillati > Actinomycetota > Actinomycetes > Kitasatosporales > Streptomycetaceae > Kitasatospora > Kitasatospora sp. NPDC056783. Next base: position 8,935 of record NZ_JBHUAF010000261.1, on the reverse strand, counting down.
CAGCGGCAGGAACCCGCAGGCCTCCGCCAGCCGGCGGGCCGCCGCGGGCTCGGCGGCCACGCGCGGCTCCCCCGCGATCGCCGCGAGCAGCCGCACCGACTCCTCCGCGGTCAACGGCTCCAGGCCCACCTGCCGTGTCATCGACATCCCCGACAGCCACGACCGGCTGGTCACCAGCACCGCGCACGACCGGCTGCCGGGCAGGAGCGGCCCGATCTGCTGGGTGTCGCGGGCGTCGTCCAGCACGATCAGCACCCGCAGGCCCGCCACCCGGGACCGGAACAGCGCGGCCCGTTCCGCGGTCCCCTGGGGGATCGCCGCGTCGGCCACGCCCAGCGCGCCGAGGAAACCGGCCAGCACCTCGCCGGGCTCGGCGGGAAAGGCGCCGGTCCCGTGGAGGTCGGCGTACAGCTGACCGTCCGGGTACTGGTCGCCCACGGTGTGGGCGACGCGCACGGCGAGCGTGGACTTGCCCACCCCGCCCAGGCCCGATATTCCCACCACCGGCATCGCCGGGCCGTCGGGGACCAGGCCGTCGCACAGGGCTCGGCAGAGCTCGTCCCGGCCGGTGTAGTCGGAGATGTCGGCGGGCAACTGCGCCGGAGGGAGGACGAAGGAACCGGTCGGCCTGGCGCTCGCGTCGAACGCCGACGCGGAAAGCACGACCGGCGCGGGAGGCGCGGTCGGCGCGGCCAGCTTCGGATCGCCCGACAGGATCGCCAGGTGAAGCTCGCGCAGCCGCGGCCCCGGGTCGACCCCCACCTGTTCCAGGAGCGTGCGTCGGGCGTCGGCGTACACGCCCAGGGCCTCGGCCTGCCGTCCGCTGCGGTACAGCGCCAGCATCAGCAGCTCCCGCATCGGCTCCATCAGCGGATGCTGGTTGACCCACACGGTCAGCTCACCGATGACGTCCGCGTGCCGTCCCGCCTCCAGCTCCGTCTCCAGCCACGCCTGGACGGCGTTCAGCCGTCGTTCGACGAGCCGGGCCCGATGTGCCTGGGCGAAGGGTCCCGGCAGTCCCGCCAGGGGCTCGCCGTGCCACAGCTCGCACGCCTCCTTCAGCAGCCCGAGCGCACCGGCCGTGTCCCCGGCGGCGCGGGCCCGGCCTGCCGCCGAGACCCATTCCTCGAACACTTCGGCGTCCACGGACTCCGCGGGAATCCGCAGGACGTAGCCGCTGACCGAGGACACCAGAACCGTCGGGTGCACCCGGTCCGCCTCCAGTACGCGCCGCAGCCGCGAGACATAGGTGCGCACGATGCTGGCGGCGCGGGCGGGAGGGTCCTCCCACAGGGCGTCGAGGAGCTCGTAGACGGAGACGATCCGGCGTGCCCGTAGCGCCAACGCGGCCAGCAGCGCCCGCTGTTGGGGCGGGCCGAGGCTCAGCTCGGTTTCCCCGAGCCAGGCCCGCACCGGCCCGAGCAGGCAGAGGCGCAGCTGTTCCCCGCCACCCGGGGGCGATGCGTCGTGGCGCTCTCCGATGTCCATCACCCCGCGGCGGCGGGGGTGCGGCCGGACGGGCCGCGGCGCCGAGGCCGACGTGCTCCGGTCACCGCCGGGGGAGCGGGATGCCCCCCGTTCCGCACCGTCGGAGGGGTTTCGTCGGTCACATGTCCTCGCGTGTTTGATCTGCCGCGCTCACGCACGGGAACGGTAGCGCCTCGGATCGTCCCCCCAGGGGGCCGGGATTGCAAGCCGTTCCCGTCGGCACGGACGCCGAATCACCGTTGGCCGCCGAAGTGTTGGTCGTGCCGGCTGCCCGGTGGTGGCTGGAGTATCGGTGGAGTTGGTGCGGATCCGTCAATCTTTTATTGACCAGCAGAGGCTAACTTGCGCTCGGGTCGCATGTCCGCCGAGCCGTCGGTGGACCTGGCGAACTCCCGCCGTGTCGGCCGGGCTTCAGCAGGAATGACGGCGTCGTGCGCGGTCGATGCCTTGCCGACCGGTTCTGACGGAGTGCCGCCTGGAGGCGGCGTGTGTGCCGTCGATCGCAATGAAAGGAACTCGGTACCGTGTTGAAATACATCGACGATATCCACAATGGAACCCGACCGATCCCGGTGGCCGTTCACGCGCTGGACCCGCTTTCCCGGGCCGGAGTGGTGAGCTATCTCCGGCAGTTCCCGGAGGTGTCACTCGTGGACGACGGTCATCAGACCGGGGCCGGCGTGGCCCTGCTGGTCGCCGACACCTTCGACCAGACGGCCCTGACGTGCCTGTCCCGGCTCGTTCGGGCCGAGAGGACGCGGGTGGTGCTGGTCCTGGGACGGATCCGGGAGCCGGAGCTGCTCAGCGTCGTCTCGCTCGGTGTGACCACGATCCTGTGGCGCCGCGAGGTGACGGGGGAGCGGTTACGCGAAGCCGTCCTCACCGCCGACCGGGGCCACGGCGACCTTCCCCCCGACCTGCTGGGGAAACTGATCGGCAGCATGGGCCGCCAACGGGACGGCGAAGGTCAGACGCGCGAGAACGCCCCCACCGACTCGGGCATGTTGCCGCGCGAGGTCGACGTCCTGCGTCTGGTCGCCGACGGCATGGACACCGGGGAGATAGCCGTCAGGCTGCTGTACTCGGAGCGGACGATCAAGAACATCATCCACACCGTGACGACGCGGTTCCAGCTGCGCAACCGTGCCCACGCGGTGGCCTACGCGCTGCGCGAAGGCTACATCTAGCCCTGTGAGCGCGGAGGTTCCGCCGGACCGCCGGTTCGGGCGGCTCCCGCCGAGAGCCGCCCCGAAGGCCTCGGGGCCTGCGGGAAACCGGTGGAAAGCGGTTGCCCGGACTTCCCGTTCGGGCAACCGTGGTTCCGGCGGAAGGGTTTGCCTGAACCTGGCGACTCCGTTTCGGCGTTGTTCGTAGCAGGAGCCTCACGGCAAGGACGACGCTCGGGGACTCCGGCTCCTCGCCCGCACCGGTTCGACGGAATCCTTGATCGACCCCGGTTCATCACTCTCCCGGGGGCGTCAATCGGACCTTCGCCGTCGGGAGCGGCAAATGGCTTCCGAACTCATCGGTAGGACGCGAACGGTCTCATCGCCTCGAAGTCGTTCGGAGGCGTCCTTACGAGGGTGTCCGGGAGCTACCGGGACGAGCACGGGACACGATCGTCACCGCGACGGTGGTGACGATCGTGTCCCGTGCTGTTTGTCATTTCAGTAGCTCAGGCTGAGCAAGAAGTACCCGGTGAAGGCCGACAGCAGGTAGAGCCCGGGGACGATGGGCGACCAGCGGGGTTTCCGCTTCCGCCAGAACTGCCAGCCGGCGAGGGCGGGCAGCAGGAGGGGAAGGACCGCCAGCGGCACCAGCGCGGGTGTCGTTCGCGCCCCGGCGATCAGGAGCGCGGTGGAGAGGAGCGGCGTGGCCAGGGCGATGCCGATCGTGCCGGGGAGGCCGAAGACGTCGACGTAGCTGCGCTCACCCGGTTGACGACGGCGGGTGATCTTCTTCGCCAGCTCCAGGTGGAGCGAGGCGGACACGACGATCGCCACGGCGAGCACTCCGTGCCGGTCCGGGGTGAGCGCGGTGGTGTCCAGGTAGCGGACGTAGAGGTAGACGTGCAGCAGCAAGGGCGCCGGATAGCTGACCGCCAGGCTGAGCAGGAGCTTGTCCCCGGACGGCCAGTGCAGCCAGTGGTAGACGGCGAGCACGACCGCGCAGTAGGCGAGCTGGCCGGCGATCACGGCCATGGCCACGGGGTCGCCCGCGTTGAGCGCGAGCACCAGCACGGACCCCACGGCACACAGCACGAGCAGGTCGCGGACGCTCACCGCTCCGCTCGCCAGGGGCCGTCGCGGATTGTGCCGACGGTCGTACTCGAGGTCCCGGACGTCGTCCGCGGCCCGGAACATCAGCAGCAGGACCGTGAGCGTCACCGCGGCGTCGAGGGTGCCGAGACCCGGTCGCCACGGCGGACTGTGCGGCTGGACCGCGGCGAACAGCCCGGTGACGCCGAAGGCCCAGGCCCAGGCGAACAGCACGGAAGTCAACGGGGGGTAGCTGCCGGCCACGTAGACGGCCCAACGGCGGATCACCTCGCGCTCCCCGCCGCCCGCCACCGCACCGGCAGTTTCCACACCCCGCGCATGAACATCCGGCTGCGCCAGTCGAGTTCCTCCTCGTCCACGGCGAGTTCGAGGCGGTCCAGGCGGCGCAGGATCGCCGCCAGGCCCTCCTGGAGCTCCACGCGGGCGTGGGCCGCGCCGAGGCACAGGTGCCGGCCGTACCCGAAGCCCAGGTGGGGATTGGGCACGCGGTCGGGGCGGAACTCGTCGGGATCGGTGAACACCTCCTCGTCCCGGTTCGCCGCGTCGGTGAGCGGGATGACGACCTGTCCGGCCTCGATGACCACCCCGGCCAGCTCCACCGGTTCGAGCGTCACGTGCGGCTGGCCGCCGGTGCCGCCGAACCACACCCAGCGCAGCAGCTCCTCGGCCACGGTGGGGATCGTCGACGGATCACGGCGGAGCGAGTCGGCCAGTCCCGGTGTGCGCAGCACCTGGAGCACGCACATCGCGAGGTGCGTGGCGGTGGTCTCGCCGCCCGCCATCATGAGGCCGAATCCGAAGACGACGATCTCCTCGTCGCTGAGCCGGCTCTCCTCGGGCGCGGTCAGCAGTGAGGTCAGCAGGTCGTCTCCGGGCGTACCGGTCCCGATCGCCTGCCGTCGCCGCGTCACCTGCTCGGAGAAGTACGCGTACATGGCCTTGTGGGCGGCTTCGACCTCGTCGGCCGGGAACCGGCCGGCGGACATCATGACGGTCACCCGCGGCAGCAGTCGATCGAGGTCCGCGATCGGGACGCCGAGCAGGTCGCAGATCACCCGGTAGGGGAACGGCGTGGTGAACTCGGCGATCAGGTCGGCCGGTTGGCCGACGGATTCGAGCCGGTCGAGCAGTTCCTCGGCGATCCCGGCGATGCCGGGCCGGTCCTGCTCCGCCCGGTGGTGGGTGAACCGGAACCGGACCTCGCCGCGGCGTCGGGTGTGCGTGGGCGCGTCGCTGGTGACCAGGGCGAGCGAGGTCGACTTCCGGGCGAACAGGGTGCCGTTGGCCCAGGCCTCCCGGCTGAAGCGGGGATCGGCGAGCACGGTCCTGACATCGGCGTGCCGGGTGACCAGCAGCGCTTCGCGGGCGCCGGCGAGCCGCACCGGAACCAGCGGCTCGTCACGGAAGAGGTCCAGGTGGTCGCGGTGCAGGCTGACGCCGGGCCGGTCGGCGAACGGGAAGTGCGGGCATCCGGCCGCGGGGGCCCCGGCGGTGCGGTGCCCGGTTTCGGCGCTCACGCGAACCACCCCTCGGCGGGCTCGCGCGCGCCGTCCGGATCGCTGTGCCAGTACTCGTGGAGGCTGGTGCAGCGCCCGTCCTCGGCGAAGCGGAGCACGAGGCTGCCCGCGGCGGTCCGGGGCGTGCCGGTGGCGGGGTCGCGCAGGACGCACCACCACTCGACGGAGGCGCGGTTTCCGGACACGATCGGGGTGCCGATCCAGATGTCCGGGTCCTTCTGGTTCGACAGCGTCGTCGTCCAGTGCTCGGCGATCGCCCGTCGACCGACGCGGGCCACGCCGTAAGGGCCTTGGTGGTACGAGGCGTCCTCGGTGAACAGCTCGGCGATCGCCTGCGGATCGCGGCTCCTCCAGCGTTCCTCGATCAGGCCGATCCACTCGTGGGCGTTCACATCGTCTCCTTGTGCGGTTGCGGACTCCTGGCGGTCCAGGAGGGGAGGCAGGCGATCCCGGCGACCGCGTCGAGGACGCGCGCGTCGGTGCCGCTGCCGGTGATCGGAACGTGGCCGCGCCCGGCGGCCCGCGCGCGACTGCTCCGTCGCTCACTCCGTCGCTTCTTCGAGCTCGGCCTCGGACAGCAGGCGCACCGTTCCGCGGTCGCCGTCCAGTTCCACCCAGGCGCCGTCCGGGATGGCCGTGAGGGCCCGGGGCACGGCGACCACGGTCGGGATTCCCAGCAGTCGACCGCTGATCGCCGTGTGCGAGATGAGGCTGCCGCGTTCGACGACGATGCCCTTGGCCGCCATCATCAGCGCCAGCCAGCCCGGGTCCGTCTCCTTGGCGACGAGGATGCGGTCCGTGCACGACTGCGGCGGGACCGAGGCGTCCCGCACGATCTTGGCGCGGGCGCGGACCCGGCCGCTGCTGGACGCCAGACCGCGCAGCACGCCGTCCTCGGTCGTGTCCGCGGCGCGGTGGACGTCATGGCGTGCGGTCAGGGCGACGGGCACCGGGACGTCGGCGGGAACGGTGAAGTACGCGGGCGGCTCGGCCTTGCCGGCAGCCCGCTCCAGCTCCGCCTTGCGCCGGAGCGCGACGGCGCGCAGGTCGGTCTCGGTCAGGGTGCCGTCGAACGCGCCCAGGACCTCCTCCACGTGCAGGTGCACCAGGTCGGCCACCTCGTCGAGCATCCCCGCGGCGACCAGCCGGTCGCCCAGCCGCCACAGCACCTCCCGGGAGATGCCGTACAGCTGGCTGCGGCAGAACCGGGTGTCCTCGCGCGCCTTGACGGAGAACCGCAACGACGCCAGTGCGGCGCCCAGCGCGGCCCTGGGCAGCGGGTTGGGGCACGCCTCGCGCAGCGCCCGCCGTGCCTCGGCCCTGGCACGCGCCTCGTCGGCCAGGTTCGCCTCGACGGTCAGGCCCTGGGTGATGAACGGCCGCAAGGTCGGCAGGATCATCCACGGGTCCTGGCGGGGCGTGCGCACTTCCAGCTTCAGGTCGTGCAGCGCGCGGTCGCCGTAGGTCGCCAGGTGCTGCCCGAAGGCGGCCGCGATGTCCGCGCCGTGCCGGCCGCCCGCGATCTCGGCCCAGACCTCGCGCTCCGGACGCTCCAGCACGGCGTCACGCAACTCGGGCCGGGTACCGACCAGTTCGGCCAGGGCGATGGCCGAACGGACCGACGCCAGCGTGCGGTTGGGCTTGCCGCCGCCCAGCAGCCGCGGCAGCAGCGCGGCGCCGTCGGGGACCCACCGGTTCAGCAGCGCGTTGGTGCTCGCGAGGGCGGCCAGTGTGAAGTAGGTGGTCACCATCGTGGTGCCCCACCGCCGGCCGGCCTCGGCCCACATGTGGCGGTAGCGGGCGATCAGTTCCTCGGCCGAGCAGTGCTCCAGCGAGGCCGAGTCGGCCGCCAGGTCGTCCCACCAGCGCAGGAAGGCGCGCAGCCGCCGGGGCTGGTGGACGTACATCCAGGCCAGCCGGGGAAGGGCGGGCAGTACGTCCGCCCACGGCGTGCCCTGCGCCGGGCGGGGTGTTTCGGTCCGCTCGGTGAGCCCGAGCGAGCGTTCCCACAGCGGTCGCATCATCGCGAAGCCGGGGACCTGTCCGTGCAGCGCGTACCACGCGTCCAGCCGGTAGAACACCCGGCCGTCCAGGTAGCCGATCATGCGGTTGAGGTTGTGCTCGTTGCGGCGCAGGGAGCGCCCGCTCACGCCGAAGCGTCGGTAGAAGTCGGTGAACCCCATCCGGTAGAAGACGCGGGCCTGGGAGTAGGTCAGGGCGCTGGTCAGACCGGGGAAGCTCTCGGTCAGGTTGTGGTTGGTCCACGGCGTCCGCCCGGCGTCGTCCCGCCCGGCGTCGTCCCGCGCGCCGGAGCTCCGCGCGTCGGAGCCCTGGGTGCCGGCCACGACCACGGGCCTGGACTGCACCAGGTGGATCCCGCCGTCCGCGGTGACGGCGCCCTCGACGTCCTGCGGCCCGCCGAACAGGTCGGCGGCCTCGGCGGCGAGGGCGCAGATCCGGTTCACCTCCGCGTCCGTGAGCACCGGCGCGTCCGCGAGTCCGGCGGGCACCGGAAGCGTGACCGGTCCGTCGCCGGGCCGGGCCGGGTCCAGACCGACCATCACGGACTTCCGGACGGTGTCGCGCTCGATCGCGCCGGTCGGACCGTCCACCAGGAAGTGGTCGATGTCGGCCTTCTCCTGCACGATGCCCTCGCCGATGCCGTACGCGGCGGCGATCACCCTCCGGTCGGCACCGTCGCGCGGGTCGCGGGTGAACACCACGAAAGACTTCGCGCCCGGCACCATGCGCTGCACGCCGACCGCGACCCTGGCCGCCGTCGGATCGACGCCCCGGCGCACCCGGTAGAGCACCGCCTCGGGGTTGTACGCGGAGGCCCAGCAGTCCACGACCCGGGCGAGCACGGCCTCGCGGTCCACGTACAGGAAGCTGTCGGACAGGCCGGCGAACGGGTCGTCGGCGCCGTCCTCGCCGGCACCGTCCGGTGCCGCCGCCACACAGGCCCGGACGGCGACCAGGCCGTCTCCGCCCGTCAGTTCGTCGTATCCGGACAGGATCCGCTCCGCCAGTGCGGCCGGCACACCGGCGGCGCGGATCCGTTCGCGTGCCGCCGCCGCCCAGTCGGCCAGCTCCTCGGTGGTCGCCTCCGGTCCCGGGAAGGCGGCGGTGGTCCGCTCCGACGCCGGGAACGCCTCCGCGCTCACGCAGAAGAACCCGGGTACGGGCAGTCCGGCGCGGCTCATCACGTATTGCCGGGCGAACTTGTGTCCCACCGTCGCCGGATCGCCCAGCGCCGGTCCGTTCAGAACGAGTTCCACGGCCTACCACACTCCCGGGATGAGGCGCGCCCGCCCGTTCGCGTAGTCGGGGTAGCCGGGAACGACCCACAGCACCCGCTCCTCGACGAGGATCCGCCAGGTGACGCACGCGCACAGCGAGCAGAACAGCAGCACGCTCAGCGGGTTGAGGAAGAACGCGACGAACCCGGCGTTGGCCAGCAGCATCCCGGTGTAGGCGGGGTGCCGCATGTACCGGTACGGGCCGGTGCTCACGATCGAGTGGTCGGAGTAGCGGACCACATGGTGCGAGTAGAACCGGCCCAGGGTGCGGATCGCCACCAGCCGGAGCGCGACCGCGCCGGCGGACACCACGATCGGCACGGCCAGCCACGGCGACCACCGGTCCCACGGC
>NZ_JBHUAF010000260.1:0-12271 GCF_042789895.1 Kitasatospora sp. NPDC056783 | reverse complement strand
CCTCGTTGGGCTGCTGCTCCGGCTGTTCCAGCTGCACCTGAGTCAACGCCGCGCCGGGGAGCACCAATGGGTGCTCCCCGGCCCGGTGTTGGTGTCAGGGCTGGTTCTGGTGGGTCGCCGAGCGGGTGATCCGTCGGGCGGCGAGGGCGGTGGCCAGGACGGCGGAGACGGCGAACTGGCCGAGGACGGTTCCGCCGGTGAGGGCGGTGGCGGTGGCGGCGTGCCAGAGCAGGGGGGCGGCCACGGCGATGGCGACGAGGGCCGGGCTGCAATACCAGAGGACGAAGGGAATGACGCCGAACCAGTCCGCGGAAAGGGACATCAATTCATATCGGAGAGGTCCGCGATAGGCGCTCAGCAATGCCGCGGCGATTCCGGCCGGGGCGCCCGCGGTGAAGAGCAGCAGAACGGCGAGGAGAACGGTTTTCGGGGCCGATACCAGGGTGGCGGTGGCGATGGCCGCGGCCGAGCCCAGGACGGCGAGCAGGACGGTCGGCACCACCAGGTGGGAGAGCGCGATCCTGGCCGGGGCGAACGGGAGCAGACCGGTGCGGGTCGGCCGGTCGGTCTCCTCGCGGGCGGGTTCCACCAGTGCCGCGGCCGCCAGGTAGGGGCCGAGGCTGAGCAGGCAGCCCAGCCAGGCGGCGGTCGCGGGGGCGGGGTGGGCGTGGGAGGCCCAGAGCCGGGTGGCGTCGAGGAGGAGGACGGAGGCGGCGGACCAGGCGGCCGCGGCGGCGAGTCGGCCGGGGCGGCGCAGCAGGGCGGTGGCGTCCCGCCAGGGCAGCACCAGCCAGCGTGCCCGGGGCAGCGGCAGCCGCAGGCCCGGTCCGGTCCGCCGGGCGCGGGCGGCGGCCTGCGCGACCAGCGCGATCTGCCGGAAGTCGAGCAGCAGCAGGCCGGTGTGGGCCCGGCCGGCCGCGCGGGAGCGGAGCGCGAGGTCGGCGGTCGGCAGGGTGGCGAGGGAGCGGTCGGCGGCGACCAGAGCGAGGGCGGTGCCGGCCGCCAGGGCCACGGCCGCGAGCGCCTGGGTGGGGTGGAGGCCGCCGGACGTGCCGCCGAGTGCCCAACCCGCCCAGCCCCACGGGCCGGAGGCGGCCAGCAGGCCGGTGGTCGCCTGGTGGCGCCCGGAGGTGAGTCCGACGAGCTGCGCCAGGCCGAGGACGGCGAGGGCGGCCGAGCCGGTCCGTACGGTCCGGGCCCACCGCGCGGAGCCCTCGGCGAGCACGCCGACGGCCGCGGCCAGTCCGGCCAGCAGCAGGCCGACGAGGACGGCGAGTCCGACTCCGAGCGGGCTCGGCCGGTCGCCGGAGGCGGCCACCGCACTGCCCAGCGCGCCCAGCACGGCGCCGCCCGCCCCGGCGGCGGTCAGGGCCGCCGACAGGCGCGGGCGCAGCAGCCAGCGGCGGTCCACCGGCAGGGGCAGCAGCCAGCTGAGTTCCGGCGCCGACAGCACGACCGGGCCGAGCCACAGCGACAGCCGCAGCAGTCCGGCGGTGCCGAGGGTGCTGAGGCCGACCAGCAGTCCCGGGAGCCGGCCGTCGCCGGGGGAGAGCAGCGAGCCGACGAGGCCGGAGAGGGTGTCGACGGTGCCGGCCAGCAGGGCCAGCAGCACCACGGCGGTGATCAGCGCCGTCCACACCTGCCGGGTGCGGCCGCCCGCGGCGCGGCTCGCCCGGCGGGCCCGGGTGCGGCGCAGTTCCTCGACCGCGCTCCGGGCCGGGGAGACGGCCGAGGGGCCGGGGGCGGGCCGGGGTATCCGACGGCTGGTCAGCGCCATGGCGTGGCTCCCCGGTCGAGGACCTCGGCGGTCGGGCCGTGGTCGACGACCCGTCCGCCGTCCAGCACCATCACCTGGTCGGCGACCCGCTCGACCAGGTCCTGGTCGTGCACGGCCATGACGATCGCGGTGCCGTCGGCCCGGCTCTGCCGCAGTGTGTCGGCGAGCCGCTCCCGGGCGCCGGTGTCCAGGCGGGCCTCCGGTTCGTCCAGCAGCAGCAGGCGGGCCGGACGGACCAGGACGGCGGCCAGCAGCAGCAGTTGCCGCTGGCCGGCGGAGAGGGTGTCGGGGAAGGCGTCGGCCCGGTGGCGCAGGCCCAGCAGGTCCAGCACCCGGGTGCACCGGTCGGCGGCGCCCTGGCCGAGGCCGTGCGCGGTGGCGACCATCCGGACGTGCTCGGCCACGGTGAGGTCGGGGAAGCAGTCGGTGTCGTCCAGGAAGACGCCGACCTGCTGCCGGAAGCCGAGTTCGTGCTCCCGGACCGGGTGGCCGTCCAGCAGGACGGTGCCCCGGTCGAGCCGGTAGAGCCCGGCGAGCGCCTTGAGCAGGGTGGACTTCCCGGAGCCGTTGACGCCCACCAGACCGAGGCAGCCGCCCGGCGGCACGGCCAGCGTCGGCATGTCGAGCAACTGCCGCCCGCCCATGCTGACGTGGAGGTCGTCGGCGGTCAGCAGCGGTGGCCCGCCGTCGGCCGGTGACGTGGGCGCGGCCGGAGCGGGACGGGCCGTTGCGGCGGCTCCGGTCCGGCCCGGCGGCCTTCGACGGCGGTCTTTCCCCATGCGTGTTCCCCTGGCGCGTTGGTCGTTGGTCGTTGGTCGTGGGCCGGCTCGCTCAGCGCAAGCGTCGTACTGTCGTGATCAGCATGAACTCCTCGTGGACGAGGATGCCAAGCCGGTTGAGCGTCATATGAGTCTGCGAGATGGCGACGCCGGATCTGGTGAGGGCCCCCGGGCCGGTGGCGGGGTGCGGGCGCAGCGAGTCCACGGCCGCGGCGCACCAGGGGCCGACCGCCGAGTCGCGGGCGGCCAGCCGGGCCGCCGAGATGCCGCCCCGGTCGGCCAGGGCGGCCGCCAGGCGGGCCGCGCCGTCGCCGAGGGCGGCGGTGTCGAAGACCGGCGGCACCACGGATTCGGCCCACCGGCGCCAGTAGTCGGCGTACCGGGCGAGCTGGGCGTCGCGGTCGCCGCCCAGTCGCTCGACGCCGTCGGCCAGCTTCGTGATCGCCTCCAGGCCGATCAGCCGCAGCTGCGTCGCGGTCGGGGCCGCCCGGGCCACCCGGAGGGCCAGGTCGCTGGAGACCTCGAAGACCGCTTCGGCGGCGTCCAGGAGTTCACCGGAGCCGTAGCGGTCGCGCTCGGGGACGTAGTCGGCCGGGTGGACGCCCGGTGGCCGGACGCTGCCCGCCACGGTCCGGTCGACCGAGGGGTCGGCCCGGCCGCTGGCCCGGGCCAGCCGGGAGATCCGGTCCAGGTAGGCGGCGACGTCCCCCGGATCGTTCGAGGAGCCGTCCAGCGCGGCGAAGGCCGCGCGCACCGCGGCGTCCAGCTCGGCCGGCGACGACCGCTCGGCGGGGCGCAGCCGGAGGCGCAGGTGCGGGCCGCCCTCCCAGTAGCGGATGAAGAACCAGCGGCTGATCGCCCCGGCCTGCCGCAGTGTGGTGATCAGGTCGGCGAGCGGTCCGGCGACCAGCTCGTCGATCCGGTCGGCCGCCGCGAACGGCACGTGGACGTGCCAGGACAGCCAGCCGTCCGGGTTCGGGTGCGGCGCGCTCATCGGTCACCTCCGGTCGCCCCGGCCGGGGGGAAGCGGAGGTCGATCGCCGGTTCGGAGAAGCGGTTCCGGCCGCACGCGACCTGGTAGATGGGCACCAGGGTGTCGTGGGCGCCGATGGCCGCGGCGACGGTCGCGGCGTCGAAGCTGCGCAGCGGGCGGGCGAACAGCCGGGTGGAGGCGGCGCCCATGCACAGCTGTTGGGCCAGCCAGCCCACGGCGGCCAGCACGCCGGGGAACGCCGCCTCGGGGCCCTGTGGCCGGACGGCCCGTTCCGCGTCGACCGCCAGCATCCACACCAGGTTGCAGCCCGCCAGGTCGTAGGCCAGGCCGGCGGCCGGGGTCGAGTCGATGACGAGCCCGCCGCGCAGCGCGTCCAGGTCGCCGATCCGCCGCAGGCCGGCCGGCCCGGCGGCTTCCGCCGAGGACCCGAGCGGGGCCTCGTAGAGCCCGTCCGGCAGTCCGGCGACGGCGCGCACCGCGCAGAAGGCGCGTACGGCGGGCAGCCACTGGCCGAGGTACCCGGCGTCGGCCGCGCCGCGTGCGGCGGCGGTGAGCATGGCGGTCAGCCCGTCCGCGGGGATGCCGCCGTGCCGGGCGGTGAAGCCGTAGAAGCCGCCCGGGGCCCGGCCGCTGTTGCGTAGCCAGCCGACTTCGGCCCAGCTGGGGTCGTCGTCGCGGCCGGGCTCGTTCGCGGCGGGGCGGGCCACTTCGGTGGGGGCGAGCCGGAAGCCGGGCAGCACCGGTCCGGTCCGCTCGGCCAGCCAGTCGGGCCAGTCGCCGGCCGCGGGGCCCGTGACGGTCAGCGGAAGGCCGAGCGCCCGGCCGGTGTCGGCCAGCGCGGCCAGCAGGTGGCCGGTCTCCAGGCCCGCGAGCACCGGGCGCAGGTCGCCGTAGAAGCCGGGAAGCGCCGCGAGCGCCGAGGCCGTCTCCAGCCCGGCAGGACCGGCAGCACCGGCCGTCCCGCCGATCTCGACCAGCGCGTCCAGCTCCGGCACCACGAGGTGCTGCCCGGACCCGTCCGACACCGCCACCCGGACCGGGAACTTGGACCGCGGCGAGGGGTAGAGCCGGTGCTCGGCATAGGGGTTGACCACCTCGTGGCGCAGCGGGGCGGCGACCGTCGCGGCCACCTCGGCCAGGCCGATCCCCGCCTCGGCGGGACCGGGCGCGGGCCAGGGCCGGGCCGCGAGCCGCTCCCAGACCGTCCGCAGCGGGCGCTGCGGCAGGTCGCGGCAGGCGTCGGCGAGCCGCAGCCGCACCCGCTGCCGGTACGGCCGGGCCTGCGGGTCGTGGCGCGACGGGTCCTCGGGCAGCGCGGAGAGCCGCTCGACGAGCCGCCGGGCCTGGGCGGCCTGTCGTACGGACTGCTGCTCGGCCTGCTCGGCCTGCTCGGCCTGTGTGGGCGGTGCGGGCTGCTGGTGGCGCGGCCGGGTGGGGGTGCTGGGCATCGGGTCTTCCGAACGTCGGGACGGGTGGGTGGCGCCGGACCTCACGGGAAGGGGTGCACGCTGAGGCGGTCGGCGAGCGGGCCGTCCTCCGGTCCGGCCGTGGCGGCGGCCAGCCGGGGCAGCCCGAGGACGCGCTGGTGGGCGAAGCCGAAGCACATCGGCACCGCGCCGGGCACGATGGCGCGGACGGCGTGCAGGCCGACCCGGGTGTGCTCCCAGCCGCTCTGGTCGACGACGACGACCTCCGGCAGCCCGGCCGCGCGCAGCAACTCGCGTAGCCCCTCGGCGACTTCACCGATCGGGCCGACCGAGCCGACCGATGCGACCGAGCCGACCGAGCCGACCGATGCGACCGATGCGGCCGAGTACGGGGAGTCCGGGGAACCGTCGGCGGTGGGCCGCCCCCAGACGCAGTCGGCGAAGACCTCGGCGAGCGGCCGGGCGGTGCCGGACAGGAACGGTTCGAGGGCCGGGCCCGCCTCCGGCACCGAGAACCAGCGGACGTGGTCGGTCAGCGAGGTGACCTGCCAGGGGTCGGTGCGCAGCCGGCGGGCGGCCTCGTCGTCGCGGGCCACCAACTGTCCGAGCACCAGCGGTGCGAGCTCGGACAGCGCCCCGCGCACCGCCTTGTGCGGGTCGGGGTGGGCGCCGGCCGCGGTCAGGCTGAACCGGCCCGGCACCTCGGGGTTGAGGGCCAGCGCCCAGACCACCGGGACCGGGACGCCGCCGCTGACCCGCAGCAGATGGACCTGGTAGCCGGCCTGCCGCATCCGCGCGTGCAGCTGCCTGCTCAGCGGATCGGTGACGGTGCGCCAGTCGATCCGGGGCAGCGCGGCGCCCCGCCACCAGGACATCAGGAAGGCGTCGCGCTCGACGACTTCGAGCACCGCGTGGATCACGGCCTCGTCCCGGGTCGAGCCCAGGGCGCAGCCGTTGGACGACTCGTAGAGCACCCGGCCCCAGCGCAGGCCCGCGCCGGGCCGCGGGGTGACGTGGTAGGAGGCGGCTTCGAGCGGCACCAGCACCCGGCGGCCGTCCTGCCAGTCCGAGGCCTCGGCCCAGAGCAGCTCGGCGTCGGGAGTGAACGGGTCCACCCGGCAGGACGGGTGGTTCAGCTGCTCGTCGCTCAGCCGGCCGAGCCGGTGCGGGTCCAGGGCGAGGCCGGCCAGGTCGGCGTAGCGGGCCCGGACCGGCTCCCGGGCGAGCACCGTCTCCGAACCGGCGCGTTCCAGGCGCTCCAGGATGGCGGTCCGGGCCGCGGCCGCCACGTGCCGGCCGCGTCCGAAGCCCGCCGTCTCGGTGTGCTCGCCGGAGCGCGAGTGCATCGCGGCGACCAGCGCTCCGGGGGAGTCGGCGACCTGCTGGAGTCCGAGCACCGGCCCGAAGCGGGCGTCCACGCAGTGCTCGGTGAGCCGGTCGAGCCGGGTGCCGGTCGTTCCGGTGAGCCGGAGGTCGCCGTCGAGTGGAACTGACTGATCGTCAGGTTTCGTCCGGGCTGCGGGAGTACCGCAGTGGGGGCAGCCGGTGACCGTGCGGGCTCGCCGTACGGCGGCGCCGGTGCGGGTGACGGCCAGGACCTCGCCGTCGGCCGGTGTCCACCGCGCCAGCGCGTCGACCGCGCGGTGCAGCTGTTCGGTGGCGCCCCGAAGGAGCCGGGCGGCGGCGTGCGGCCGGGCCGATCCCGGCGGCACCGCCCGGCCGCGCAGCTGGGCGATCGCGGCGCAGAGCGGGCAGCCGGCGGTGCCGTCGGCCGTGCTGTCGGGGGACCAGCGCGGTCCCACCTCGACCTCGCCGGGCCAGATCCGGACCGGCAGCAGTGCTTCACCCGACTCGGCGCACCGGCGCAGCAGCGCGGGCTCGGACTCCGGGTCGTAGCCGGGGAGCACGGCGAGCCGGGCGCCGGCCCGTTCGGCGACCTGGCGCAGCCGGTCGGTCAGGTCAATCAGGTCGGCCAGGTCGGCCAGCTCGGTCAGTTCGGACAGGTCGGCCAGCTCGGCGGGCAGGTCCGTCGACGGTTCGGTCGCGGCGACCGAAGGGGTGCTCACCGGGCGACCTCCGCCGTCTCCGGGCCGCTGAGCCCGGCCACCTGGGCGTGCCCGACGATCGGGTCCGCCGGGTCCGGGGTCAGGCCCGCGCCGGCCGGTGCGGCGAGGAGCGGCAGCCCGGCCAGCTCGCCGCGCCCGGTGAGGGCGTGCAGCACACCGGTGTCCACCGTCTCCGCCAGCGTTCCGTCCGCGAACCGCACCGCCGCGTCGGCTTCGGGGCCGACCGGCACGGCCGCCCCGAGCCGGCGGCCGAGGGCCTCGACGGCCAGCGCCCGGCCGAGGGCGCGGCGCACCGCGTCGGAGGCGTCCTCGCCCCAGGCGCGGACCCGCTGCCCGCCCCGGTCGAGTTCGGCCAGCCGGAGCCCGCCGTGCTCGGGGTGGACCCGCCAGGCGGTGGTTTCCGGCCCGGCGACGGCCGGGGCCAGTTCCCGCGCGGGGCCCGGGAGAGGCCCGGTGGACCAGGCCGGCCCGGTGGCGCGGCAGCGCTCGGTGGTGGCGGCGCGGAGCCGCAGATCGGCGAGGGCCTCCTGCTCGGTGAGTCCGCTGCCGCGGTCCGCGCGGCCGCCCCGGACCGCGCCGCACAGCGCGTCCAGCCCGGCTTCCTCGTGGGACGTGCCCCAGCCGGCGGCCGGGGTCTCGCCGGGGCGGCCGCTCGCCCGCGCCAGCGAGACGGGCAGCTGCTCCCAGTCGTCCGGGGTGTCGAGCCGCAGCACGCCGACGAGTTCGTCGGCGGCGGGGTGGTCGGGGTCGATCGCGGCCCGCATGGTCGAACCGGGGTGGCGGCCGGCGCCGGCGGCCGCCAGCGGCACCACCCGCCAGCCGACCACCTCGGCGTCCACGATCCGCAGCCGGGGCCGGTCCTCGGTGCCGGTGAGCAGGGCGAACAGGCAGTCGGCGGCGAGCCCGGCGGCGAGCAGCCGGGCGGTGGGGCCGGCCGTGCCGGGGCGGTGCAGCCGGTCGTGCAGCCGGTCGTGTAGCGGCTGTCGCGGCGCCCCCGCGGGGAGCACCCACAACCGGCGGCCGGCGGCGTGGAGTTCGACCGTGAGGCGGCGGCCGTCCGGCAGCTCGGCGGTCAGGGTGAGCGGCGGCCGCGCCGTGCCGTCGGGTTCGACGGCGGCCGTCAGTCCGCGTCGGCGCAGTGCCTCGGCGCATGCCTCGGCGAGCGCCTGCTCGCCGGCCAGGGTGACCCGGGCCCCGGCGAGGGTGCGGACGGCCTGCTCCGGGTCCGCGGCGTGCCCCTGGAGGTAGAGGAGGGCATCGGCCGGGAGCGTGCTCCGCGTCGGGTCCGACGGGACCTCCAGCAGTGCCCGGCGCTTGGCCAGTTGGTCGAGGATGTGGCGGCAGACGGTATCGGCCGACGGGCCGCCGGCGGTGGCCAGCAGCGCCTCCACCGTGGTGGGTTCCTCCAGCGCGGCCAGCCAGCTCAGCACCGGCGGCACCAGGGCGGGCGGCAGCTTGAGCGCGAAGGACTCGAACGGCGACTGGATGAAGACGCCGGTGGGGACGACGCCGAAGACGACGCTCGGGCGCAGCATGACGGGCATATCAGACGGTCCTTCGGGAGATGCGCTGCTGCCAGCTCTCGCCGAGGAACTCGTCCACGGCGCAGGCGATCAGATGGCAGGAGAAGTAGCGGGTGGTGGGTTGCACGTCGAGCAGCGGCAGGGCCTCGTACAGCCAGTTGATCAGCACGCGGAATTCGTCGAATCCCTCGGGAGGGTTCTCCCAGAAGTCGAACCGGCGGAGCGTCGCGTGGAACTCGCTGGCCGGTCCGGGCTGTCCCGGGCGCTGCCCGGGCGCGGTGAGCAGCCGGACGTCCGCGGCGTGCTCGGCCGTCCGCAGCTGCGCGTAGGTCCGCTCGGCCAGCCGGTTGCCGGGCAGTGACGAGGCGGACCGCAGGCCGGTCCCGACCAGTTCGAGCGCGGCCGCCCGGTTCTGTCGGTAGGCCTGGTCGAACCGCTGCCGCAGCTGTTCGCCGTCGGGCCGGCCGGCGAAGAAGGCCTCGGCGTGCGAGCGCAGGGAGAGGGAGCCGAACCGCAGCCCGCCGGGGTAGACGGCGGCGGTGGCCGCCAGCAGCCCCAGGCCGAGCCCGCCGGCCTGGCTCCGGGCCCGCCCGGGGACCAGGGCTTCGCCCAGCACCTCGGCCATGCCCGTGTGGTAGGCCCGGCGGCGTTCGGCGAGCGGTCCCTCGTCCGGCGCCGTCTCGATGCTGACGGTGCCGTGCGGCGCCGGCCGTGGACGGTACCCGGTCCGCCCCTCCAGACGGCTGTTGCGTTCGGCGACGGCGGTGTACTCGGCCTCGGTCCAGGTGTCGGCCGGGTGGGCGGCCGCGGCCTCGGCCAGCCGTCGGGACAGGTCCTCGACGACGGTCCGCTCCAGGTCCGGCCCGGCGAGGTGCACCGCCAGGTGCGATCCGCCGTCCCAGCCCCGGCCGCAGTACGCGACCGGCAGGGTGTGGGCGGTCCTGAGCTCGCCGAGCAGCGGCAGCACGGTCTCGCTCAACAGCCGGAGCTTGCTCGGGTGGTAGTCGTGAACGCGGGCGACAGTGATCACGGTGTCAGCCGATCCGATCGAACTCGTACAGGTACTCCGCCGTCCGCCGGCCGGGCGCCGGCGCGGGCAGGCACTCCTCCAGCACCGGCCGGTCCAGGTCGGCGGCCGACTTGGCCAGCGCGGCCCGGCTCAGCGGGCTGGCCAGGTCGAGGTACCGGGGCTTGCCCCGCACCTCGGCCGGCCCGGCGGTCCAGTCCGGCAGCGCGGGCCGGTCGACCTGCTGCCAGGGCGGGACGGACTTGCAGAAGAGCCGGCGCGGCAGCCCCCACCGGGCCGCGAACCCGAGGAGCCGGTGGAGCTGTCCCCGCTCCTCGCCGGCCGGCAGCAGCGCGGCGAGCGAGGGGAGGTACCAGCGGGCCCGCTGGAGCACGATGCCCCGGTGGACGATCCGCGGTACGGCCACCACCTCGGCGCCGGCCCGTTGCGCCCGTTCCCGGTGGATGCGGTCGAGGCCGCCGGAGACCTCGCCGCCGCCCTGGAGCCAGAGCGCGATCCTGGTGGCGGCGGGCAGCAGGTCCCAGCGGGTGGAGGTGAGCACGAACGGGCTGCGGCCGTCGGGCCCGGTGAGGGTGAGGCGGCCGGCGGTGCCGGTGTCGGCCAGTACCAGCCGGCCCCAGTCGGCCGGGTCCAGCGGCCGGTCGAGCAGGTGCGGGTGCACACCGGTGTTGAGTCCGTGCGCGTGGCGGTCCTCGGCGTGGGTGGCGCCGAGCGCGGCCCGCAGCCGGGCCGAGGTCCGGGCGGTCGCGGTGCCGCCGGCCTTGGCGTCGGGCCACAGGAAACGCGCCAGGTGGGTGCCGAATCCGGCGAACACCGCGTTGCACACCAGGAGTTCACCGGCCGGCTGGAGCATCGCGGCGAACGAGGCCGGGCCGTCCGGCAGCAGCGGCGCGACCAGCTCGGACCACTCCTGGACGGCCGCGTCGGGCAGTTCGAGGACGCCGCCCGGCGGCACCGCGTCCAGCAGGTCGGCGAGGCGGGTGAGGATTCGTCCTCGGGTGGCCCAGAGGCGCTCGAACGCGCCGTCCACCAGGGGGTCGCCGACGGGCCGGCCGCGTCCGGCCGCCACCGCCGCGGTCAGGGTCTCCTCGGCCAGTGCCTCGGCGTGGTCGGCCAGCCGGACCTCGCCGCCTCGGCGGCGCACGGCGGCCTGGAGGCCCAGGCGCATGTCCAGCTTGAGGTCGAACACGGCCAGGAAGCCGAGGAGGCGGGCCATTTCGGCCAGTCGCTCCGGAGCGACCGGGGCGGGTGCGGCGGTCCGGATCACGGTGTCCTCGTACACCTGGAGCGGCAGCGGCGCATGGGTCTGCAAGTCGGCGTGACGGGAGCGGAGTTCGGCCAGCAGCTCCGGCCGGGCGGACGGGTCGTCCCGTGACAGCCGGTCGACGAGCCCGGCGATCGATTCGATCCCTCCGGCCAGTGACGGGTCCGACGGGAGTCCGGCGGGCAGCTCGGCCAGGAGTTCGGGCAGGAAGTGCTCGGAGTTGTCGCACACCGGCAGGGCCGGCAGCAGCAGGCCGATGTCCAGGCAGGAGCGGACGACCCGGTCGGCGGTCGCGGGCGGGCAGTTCAGCTCGACGGCCAGCCGCGCGGTCAGCTCCTCGCGGTCGGGGACGTCGAAGTAGACGAGCCGGACGACCGCGGTCAGCGGCGGCTGCCGGCGGACCGTGACCTGGCGGCGGCCGGCCGCGGTGAAGGTGAGGAAGGAGAGCTGCTCCGGCCCGGCCGCGGCCAGTGGCGCGAGCCGGACGTGCCGCGGCGGCCTGCCGGTCCGCCGCAGTTCCGCGGTGAGGGCGGCCTCCGCGATCGAGACGTAGCTGCCGCGCTGCACCTCGACGCCGCGGCTCAGCTCCAACTCCGGCCGGACGACCGGATCGTCCCGGTCGTACGCCACGGGCAGCGGGCCGACCGGCCGCAGCGCGACGCCGGTGAACTGGGAGCGCGGGCTGGTGCGCAGCATGGCGCGGTAGGCGTACGAGAGCAGTTGGTGCTCGGACTTGCGGTCCTGCCGGTCCCAGGCGCCGTCGTTGCGCAGGAACCTGGCTCGGGCCCGGTCCAGGTCGGCGCTGACCAGGGCGAGCGAGGAGGCGAACTCACCGCGTCCGCACAGCTCGGCGAGGCCGGCGCGCTCCGTGTCGCGCACGGCGTCCTGATCGGCCGCGAGGGCGTCCAGCCGGCGGTGGTACTCGCGTGCGTGGCCGTGCCACTCGCGCACCGCCGCCGGGCCGGCCGGCGCCTCGGCGAGCGGGGTGAACGGCTTGCCGCGCACCCGGCGCCGGAGCCGGACGTGGAGGTCGGCCCGCTCGGGCTCCTCCCGGACCAGGTCGTGCAGGGCCGCGGCGGCGCGGGGCGCGCTCTCGGCGGCCCGGGCGCGGGCGGTCGCGACCTGTTCCCAGGCCGTCGTCGCGGCATTCGGAAGGATTTCAGAGAAAGGAATGAGATTGATGCGTGATACCGACTCGCCAGCGGTTTCGAAAACCGTCGTGGAGTGCCCGCCGGACGCATTCCGATAGGCCACAGAATTCTCCGGTCTGGCGACGTGGAGTGAGGTCGTCGCCCATGGAACGTTGGCACGTCACCGGCTGCCGCCGAATTGTCCCGAGCGGTCCGGTCGGTCGGTCGCTTCCAGGGAAATGGAGCTGCCGGGCGGCCGGGCTCCGGCGCGCGGGAGGACCCCG
>NZ_JBHUAF010000259.1:548-12277 GCF_042789895.1 Kitasatospora sp. NPDC056783 | reverse complement strand
GCGCGGTGCTGCTGGCGCTGGCCGAGGCCGCCACCGTCCGCAAGTACTGACGGACGGCGGCGGCCCCGGCGGGGTGGCCGGACCGAGGTGGTCGAGCCGGGGCGGTCAGGCCGCGCGCACCCGGCGGGACAGCTCGGCGGCGGCCGCCCTCGGGTCCTCCGCCGCGGTGATCGCCCGCACCACGACGATCCGGCGGGCACCGGCGGCCAGCACCTCGTCCAGGTTGCCGAGGTCGATCCCGCCGATCGCGAACCACGGCCGGTCGGTGTCCTGCTTGGCCGCGTACGAGACCAGGCCGAGGCCCGGCGCCGGGCGGCCCGGCTTGGTCGGGGTCGGCCAGACCGGGCCGGTGCAGAAGTAGTCCACCCCGGGCTCGGCGATCGCCGCGTCCACCTCGGACTCGGCGTGGCAGGACCGGCCGATCAGCACGTCCTCGCCGAGGATCGCCCGGGCGGCCGGCACCGGCAGGTCGTCCTGGCCGAGGTGCAGCACGTCCGGCCGGGCCGCGTGGGCGACGTCGGCGCGGTCGTTGACGGCCAGCAGCTTGCCGTGCCGGCGGCAGGCGTCGGCGAAGACCTCCAGGGCCTCCAGCTCCTGCCTGGCCTCCAGGCCCTTGTCGCGCAGCTGGACGATGTCCACCCCGCCGGCCAGCGCCGCGTCCAGGAACTCGGCGAGGTCGCCCCGCTCGCGACGGGCGTCGGTGCACAGGTAGAGCCGGGCGTCGGCGAGCCCGGCGCGCGGCGTGTCCGCCGCCATCAGATCAGCATCGCCTGGGCGCGGCGCTTGACCTCGGTGCCGCGGTTCTCCCGCAGCGCCTGGATCGGGCTGCCGGGCAGCGACGGGTCCTCGGTGAAGAGCCACTCCAGGATCTCCACGTCGTTGTAGCCGCAGTCCCGCAGCACGGTCAGGGTGCCGGACAGGTGCTTGACCAGGCCCGGGCCGTCGATGAACGCGGCCGGGACCTGGAGCGACTTGTTCGGGCCGCGCCGGACGGCGATCAGGCCGCCGTTCTTGACCAGGTCACGTACCTCGGTGACCCGGACCCCCCACTGCTCCGAGATGTCGGGCAGGTACATCCAGTCGGTGACCAGGGCTTCAATCTTGCTTTCGATCTCACTCACGCCACCAGACTGCCACCTCCACGACCCACCGCGCACCAGGCACTACCCCGCGACGGCCGCCTTCAGCGGTACCGCGGGGTCGGCCGCGCGGGCCCGGTCCAGCGCGGTGCCGGCCTCGATCAGCTTGCGCCCCTGGGCGAGGTCACGCGGGCGGTCCACGGTCAGCAGCGCGCTCGGCACCCCGTCGCGCAGCCAGAGCACCGACCAGGCGGCGTCCTCGGGGCCGCCGCGCCACAGCAGTTCGTCGCCCTCGGTGTGCCGGCCGGCGTACTGGACCATCCGACCGAACTGCTCCGACCAGAAGTACGGCACCGGGTCGTAGGCCGGCGCGTCCGCGCCCAGGACGGCGGCGGCCACCGCCTCCCCGGACTTCAGGGCGTGGTCCCAGTGCTGGACGGCCAGTCGGGCGCCGGCCCTGGCCGAGGGGTAGCTGACGCAGTCGCCGGCCGCGAAGACGCCGGGCACTGAGGTGCGCAGCCGCCCGTCCACGAGCACCGCGCCGGTCGCGTCCAGCTCGACCCCGGTGCCGGCCAGCCAGCCCGTCGCGGGCCGGGCGCCGATGCCGACCACCACCTCGTCGGCGGGCAGGTGCGAGCCGTCCGCCAGCAGCACCGCGCCGGGCTCGACGGCGGCCACGCCGACGCCGCAGCGCAGGTCGATCCCGGCCTCGGCGTACCAGGCGGCCATCGCCGAACCGAGCCCGGTCGGCAGCGCGCCGGGCAGCGGCGCCGGGCCGGCCTCGACCACCGTCACCTCGCAGCCCGCCCCGCGGGCCGCGGTGGCCACCTCGGCGCCGATCCAGCCCGCGCCGACCAGCACCAGCCGCAGCCCGGGGCGCAGCAGCTCGCGCAGTGCCAGGGCGTCGTCCAGGGTGTGCAGCAGGTGCGCGCGCTCGGCGCCGGGCAGGGCGCGCGGGACGGCGCCGGTGGCGATCACCAGCGAGCCGTACGGGAGGTCGCCGCCGTCGGTGTGCAGCACGCCGGGGGTGAGGCCGGTGGCGCGGCGGCCGGTGAGCAGCTCGATGCCGAGCTCCCGGTAGTCGATGCCCAGGGTGGTGGAGTCCACCTTGCCGAGCAGGACGTCCTTGGAGAGCGGCGGCCGGTCGTACGGCGCGCGCGGTTCCTCCCCGACCAGCGTGATCCGCCCCTCCCAGCCGCCCTGCCGCAGCTTGAGGGCGCACTGCGCCCCGGCCAGCCCGGCTCCGACAACGACCACCCGATCCGTCCCGCTCAGCTCTGCCACGCCCGTCACTGTACTCAGCGGCCCCCGGCCGCCCCAGGGCCCGGCGCCCCCTGCCCACCCCTACTTCGGGCCTACGTCCGGGCCGGGTGGTGAGGGGGCGGGCCCGCGGCCGAGGGCGGGCGGAGGACCCGTCGATCGGACCGGTTCGCCGCCCGGGGCGGGACGCGGGCAGCGGGGCGCGGGCCGCCGCCCCCGTCCACCCTTCGTACGGGCCTTCGGCCGCGCCGCCCCCCGGCGTTAAGGTGGGATGACCACACGGGAGCCCGGCGTACCGGGCTGAGAGGCGGGCTGGCACGGCCCGCGACCGTCCGAACCTGATCCGGGTCATACCGGCGAAGGGAGAAGAGCAGCCTTGTCACGCATGGCCTCAGGCACCCATGCCGACGTGCTGGTGATCGGCGGGGGCATCATCGGCCTCGCCGTCGCCTGGCGCGCCGCCCAGCTCGGACTGCGGCACGTGGCCGTGGTCGACCCCACCCCCGGCGGCGGCGCCGCCCGGGTCGCGGCCGGAATGCTCGCCCCGGTCACCGAGCTGCAGTACGGCGAGGAGCCGCTGCTGCGCCTCGGGATGGCCTCGAACGAGCGGTACGCGGCCTTCGCCGCCGAACTCACCGAGGCGAGCGGCGGCGCGGACACCGGCTACCGCCGGTGCGGCACCCTCGCCGTCGCGCTGGACTCCGACGACCGCGAGGAACTGCGCGAACTGCACGCCTTCCACCAGCGGCTCGGCCTGGACTCGACCTGGCTGACCGGCCGGGAGTCCCGCAAGCTGGAGCCGATGCTCGCCCCCGGCGTGCGCGGCGGCCTGCACGTCTCGAACGACCACCAGGTGGACGGCCGCCGGCTGCTCACGGCCCTGCTCGCCGCCTGCGAGCGCGCGCACGTCGCCGTCCACCGTGCCGAGGCCGTCGAACTGCTGGTCGAGGACGGCCGGGCGGCCGGCGCCCGGCTGAGCACCTCGGAGACCGTCACCGCCGACCGGGTCGTGCTCGCGGCCGGCCCGTACAGCCACCGGCTGCCCGGCCTGCCCGAGGGGGTGCTGCCCGCGATCCGCCCGGTGAAGGGGCAGGTGCTGCGGCTGCGCGTC
Source organism: Kitasatospora sp. NPDC056783 (assembly GCF_042789895.1). NCBI lineage: Bacteria > Bacillati > Actinomycetota > Actinomycetes > Kitasatosporales > Streptomycetaceae > Kitasatospora > Kitasatospora sp. NPDC056783. Next base: position 8,827 of record NZ_JBHUAF010000259.1, on the reverse strand, counting down.
CCCAAGGCCTACCGGCCGTTCCTCTCCCGCAACGTCCGTGCCGTGGTCCGCGGCCAGCACCTCTACCTGGTGCCGCGCGAGAACGGCGAGCTGGTGGTCGGCGCGACCACTGAGGAGCAGGGCTACGACACCACCGTCACCGCCGGCGGGGTGTACGAACTCCTGCGTGACGCCCACGAGTTGGTCCCGGGGATCACCGAGATTCCGCTGCTGGAGACCTCGGCCGGACTGCGCCCCGGCTCCCCGGACAACGCCCCGCTGCTGGGCCCGACCTCGCTGCCCGGGCTGGTCGCCGCCACCGGCCACTACCGCAACGGCGTGCTGCTCACCCCGGTGACCGCGGACCTGGTCTCCGAGTACCTGGCCACCGGCGAGGTCCCCGAGCTCGCGAGGCCGTTCACGCCACTGCGCTTCTCCCCCGACCGCTCCACGACGAAGGCCGCCGCATGACCGAGACCACCCGGACCGAGAACGCCTCGGCCGAGATCGCCCTGACCGTCAACGGCGAGCCCCGCCGGGTGCCCGCCGCGACCACCCTCGCCGAGCTGGTGGCCACCGTCAGCGCCGCCCCCACCGGCGTCGCCGCAGCCCTCAACGAGGCCGTGGTGCCCCGCGGTTCGTGGTCCGCGACGGTGCTGGACGCCGACGACCGGATCGAGATCCTCACCGCCGTCCAGGGAGGCTGAACCATGGCCGACGACCTCCTCACCATCGCCGGGACGACCTTCTCCTCCCGGCTGATCATGGGCACCGGCGGCGCCCCCAGCCTGGAGGTCCTGGAGCGCGCGCTGCTCGCCTCCGGCACCGAGCTGACCACCGTCGCGATGCGCCGGGTCGACGCCTCCACCCAGGGCTCCGTGCTGGACGTGCTGACCCGCAACGGCATCCGCGTGCTGCCCAACACGGCCGGCTGCTTCACCGCCGGCGAGGCCGTGCTGACCGCCCGGCTGGCCCGCGAGGCGCTCGGCACCGACTGGGTGAAGCTGGAGGTGATCGCCGACGAGCGCACCCTGCTGCCGGACCCGATCGAGCTGCTGGACGCCGCCGAGACCCTGGTCGACGACGGCTTCACCGTGCTGCCGTACACCAACGACGACCCGGTGCTGGCGCGCAAGCTGGAGGACGTCGGCTGTGCGGCCATCATGCCGCTGGGCTCGCCGATCGGTTCGGGCCTGGGCATCCGCAACCCGCACAACTTCCAGCTGATCGTGGAGGGCGCGGGCGTCCCGGTGGTGCTGGACGCGGGTGCCGGCACCGCCTCCGACGTCGCGCTGGCGATGGAGCTGGGCTGCTCCGCGGTGATGCTGGCCTCCGCGGTGACCCGCGCTCAGGACCCGGTGCTGATGGCCGAGGCGATGCGGCACGCCGCCGAGGCGGGCCGGCTCGCCCACCGGGCCGGCCGCATCCCGCGCCGCTTCCACGCCGAGGCGTCCTCCGCGATGGCCGGCCGCGCCGACCTGGACACCCGGGAGCACCCGGCGTTCTGAGGCCCCGACCTGGACCCCGGCGTGTCACGGGCCGGGCGCGGCCGGGCCCGGGGGCGGTGCCCTCCGGGCCCGGCCCGCCACGTCACCACCGGGCCCTGTCCTAGACTCACCGGGTGGACATGGCATTGCACGACCCCCTGATCGGCGCCCTGCTCGACAACCGGTACCGGGTCGAGCAGCGCATCGCCACCGGCGGGATGTCCACCGTCTACAAGGGCACCGACACCCGCCTGGACCGGGTGGTCGCGCTCAAGGTGATGCACCCCTCGCTGGCCGGCGACGAGGGCTTCACCTCCCGTTTCATCCGCGAGGCCAAGGCCGTCGCCAAGCTCACCCACCCCAACGTGGTCAACGTCTTCGACCAGGGCGCGGACGGGGGCCACGTCTTCCTCGCCATGGAGTACGTGCCCGGCCGCACCCTGCGCGACCTGCTGCGCGACCGCGGCGCGCTGTCCGTCCGGGCCGCGCTGGACGTCCTGGAGCCGGTGCTCGCCGCGCTCGGCGCCGCCCACCGGGCCGGGCTGGTGCACCGCGACGTCAAGCCGGAGAACGTGCTGATCACCGAGAGCGGCCTGGTCAAGGTCGCCGACTTCGGCCTGGTCCGGGTGCTCGGCACCGCCGACGGAGCCCCCACCTCGACCACCACCGCCACCGGCGGCACGGTCATGGGCACCGTCTCCTACCTGGCCCCCGAGCAGATCCTCCCGGACGCCCCCACCGACCAGCGGGTGGACGTCTACGCGTCCGGCATCCTGCTGTACGAGATGCTCACCGGCCACCGCCCGCACACCGGAGACAACCCCGTCCAGGTCATGTACAAGCACCTGCACGAGGACGTCCCGGCGCCCTCGCTGATCGCCCCCGCCGTCGGCCCGGCCCTGGACGCGATCGTGGCCGGCGCCTGCGCCCGGTCCGCCGACGCCCGCCCGTACGACGCGGTCGAGCTGCTCGCCGCCCTCCAGCGGGTCCGCCGCGCCCTCACCCCGGCCGAGCTGGACGCCGAGCCGCCCGCCTCCACCCGGCCCAGCCCGCGCTACCCGACCAGCGAGCCGACCTCGGTGATCCAGCAGCTGCCGCGGCCCGCCGACGCCCCGCCGACGGAGCGCACCAGCGTGCTGGACATGCCCGCCGAGCTGATGGACCAGCTGCTCACCGAGCCGCGCCCGTACGACGAGCCGGCCCCGGTGCGCCGCCGCCGGCCGAGCGTGCTGCGCCGCGTCCCCCGCAAGCCGCTGATCTGGGCGGCCGCGGCGACCGCCCTGGTGCTGGCGATCGGCGGCGTCACCTACGGGATCTCCGAGGGGCTGTACGGCTCGGTGCCGAGCGTGCTCGGCGACGACCGGGCGCAGGCGCAGCGGGTGCTGGACAAGGAGGGCCTGCACGGGAGGTTCGTCGAGGCGTTCAGCGAGTCCGTCCCGGCCGGGCAGGTGATCTCCACCGACCCGGGGGTGGGCGCGCGCACCCGCAAGAGCGACAGCGTGACCGTCACCGTCTCCAAGGGCCCCAAGCGGATCGCGGTGCCGGACCTGACCGGCAGGAGCGCCGCCGATGCCGCCGCGGCGCTGACCGGCGCCCAGCTGATCAAGGGCACCGTGACCGAGACCTACGACGACACCGTGCCCGAGGGCTCGGTGATCAGCAGCTCGCCCGTGGCCGGGCAGCTGCTGCAGGAGAACAGCGCGGTCTCGCTGGTGGTCAGCAAGGGCATGGTGGCCGTCCCGAACGTCACCGGGATGAGCAAGGACGAGGCGCAGAAGACGCTCCAGGCGGCGGGCTTCACCATGCAGACCAGCGGCTGGGACGTGTTCGGCGCGGTCACCTCGTCCGGCCAGTCGCCGGCGGCGGGCGAGCGGCGGCCGCAGCGCAGCGTGGTGACGGTGAAGTTCTCGCTGTTCTAGGGCCTGTCCGGCGTTCCAGGCCCTGTCAGTCGGCGGGCGTCAGCGCAGCGGCCCGTCGCCGGGCTCCTCCTGGTAGGAGTAGCGCTGTTCGCGCCAGGGGTCGGCGAGGTTGTGGTAGCCGCGCTCCTCCCAGAAGCCGCGCCGGTCGGCCCGCATGTACTCCACCGCGCGCACCCACTTGGGGCCCTTCCAGGCGTAGAGCCGCGGCACCACCAGGCGGACCGGGAAGCCGTGCTCGGCGGTGATCGCCTCGCCGTTGCGGTGGGTGGCGAGCAGGGTGTGGGGGTCGGCGAAGTCGGCGAGCCGCAGGTTGGCGCTGTAGCCGTACTCGGCCCAGACCATGACGTGGGTGACGCCGGGCGCCGGGGGCACCAGGTCGAGCACGGCGGCGCCCGGCACGCCCGTCCACTCGTTGCCGAGCACCGAGAACTTGGTCACGCAGTGCAGGTCCGCGACGACGGTGGTGCGCGGCAGGGCGTTGAAGGCCGCGAAGTCCCAGCTGTGCTTCTCCGCCGAGGCGGTGGCGCCGAACACCTGGAGGTCCCAGGTCAGTGGTTTGAAGCGGGGCACCGGCCCGTAGTGCAGGGCGGGCCAGCCGCGCTGCGCGCGCTGGCCCGGGGGGAGCCTCGGGTCAGACGGCGGAAGCGGTTCGTTTTTCGACTGACCCATGGATCCATGGTGACAGACGGCGGGCGGGCACCGGTGTGCGCCCCTTTGCGCGGATTCGCGCCCCACCCAAATCGGATATTCCGACACATGTCCTAGTGAGTGTGAACTTACTGGAATTTCCGCCCAAAGCGGTGCCAGGATGCCCAGACGCAGGACTCAGCGCAGGACCCGCGGCCCACGGCCGGACGAACGCAGGAGGCATCACCATGCAGGGCGATCCCGAGGTCATCGAGTTCCTCAACGAGCAGCTCACCGCCGAGCTGACCGCGATCAACCAGTACTTCCTGCACGCCAAGATGCAGGAGAACTTCGGCTGGACGAAGCTCGCCAAGTACACCCGGCACGAGTCCTTCGACGAGATGAAGCACGCCGAGACCCTCACCGACCGGATCCTGTTCCTGGACGGGCTGCCCAACTACCAGCGGCTGTTCCACGTCCGGGTCGGCCAGACGGTCAAGGAGATGTTCGAGGCGGACCGCCAGGTCGAGGTCGAGGCGATCGACCGGCTCAAGCGCGGGATCGTCGTGATGCGGGCCAAGAACGACGTGACCTCGGCGAACATCTTCGAGGACATCCTGGCCGACGAGGAGCACCACATCGACTACCTCGACACCCAGCTGGAGCTGCTGGAGAAGCTCGGCGAGGCGCTCTACCTGGCCCAGGTCATCGAGCAGCCGGACTCCTGAGGGCTCAGGCCGCCCGCAGCGGGATCACCGGGGCGACCCTCGGCACCACCGGAGCGGCTCCCGGCACCACCGGAGCGCCCTCCCCCGCCGGGACCTCCGGGTCCGCGAGGCCGAGCTTCGCGGCCAGCCGGGCGGTCGGGCAGGGCCGGGCGCCGTGCTCGCCCAGCATCGCCTGGATCCGGCGCACGCAGGACCCGCAGTCGGTGCCGGCCTTGCAGCCCTTGGCGATCTGGCGCGGGGTGCTGGCACCGCCGTCGATCGCCTGCTTCACCTGGTCCTCGGTGACCGCATGGCACATGCACACGTACATCGCGGACTCTCCCGGGGGTGAAGCGGAGTGGATCTTGACTAAGGCTTGCCTTAGTTCACTAAGCCTCACCTTACCTGGCGATCCGGACACGAAGAAGCCCCTCCGGGCTCGGGAATCCCGAATCCGGAGGGGCCTTCGTCACATTCGGTGCCGGCCGGGGCTCACTGCCCCCGGTACATCTCCGCCACCAGGAACGCCAGGTCCAGCGACTGGCTGCGGTTGAGCCGCGGGTCGCAGGCCGTCTCGTAGCGCTGGTGGAGGTCGTCCACCAGGACCTCGTCGCCGCCGCCGACACACTCGGTGACGTCGTCGCCGGTCAGCTCCACGTGGATGCCGCCCGGGTGGGTGCCGAGCGCGCGGTGCACCTCGAAGAAGCCCTTGACCTCGTCCAGGACGTCGTCGAAGCGGCGGGTCTTGTGCCCGCTGGAGGCCTCGAAGGTGTTGCCGTGCATCGGGTCGCAGATCCACACCGGCTTGGCGCCGGAGGCGGTGACCTTCTCCACCAGGGTGGGCAGGTGGTCGCGGATCTTGCCCGCGCCCATCCGGGTGATGAAGGTCAGGCGGCCGGGCTCGCGCTCCGGGTCCAGCTTCTCGATCAGGGCGAGCGCGTCGTCCACCGAGGTGGTCGGGCCGAGCTTGACGCCGATCGGGTTGCGGATCTTCGAGGCGAACTCGATGTGCGCGTGGTCCAGCTGCCGGGTGCGCTCGCCGATCCACACCATGTGGCCGGAGACGTCGTACAGCTCGCCGGTGCGCGAGTCCACGCGGGTCAGCGCGGTCTCGTAGTCGAGCACCAGCGCCTCGTGCGAGGAGAAGAACTCGACGGCCTTGAACTCCTCCGGCTCCACGCCGCAGGCGCTCATGAACGCCAGGGCGTTGTCGATCTCCCGGGCGAGCTGCTCGTAGCGCTCGCCGGCCGGCGAGTTGCGGACGAAGTCCTGGTTCCAGGCGTGCACCTGGCGCAGGTCCGCGTAACCACCGGTGGTGAACGCGCGCACCAGGTTGAGCGTCGCGGCGGACGCGTTGTACATCCGCTTCAGGCGCTCCGGGTCCGGGGTGCGGGACTCGGTGGTGAACTCGAAGCCGTTCACCGAGTCACCGCGGTAGACCGGCAGGGTCACGCCGTCGCGGGTCTCGGTCGACTTGGAGCGCGGCTTGGAGTACTGGCCGGCGATGCGGCCGACCTTCACCACTGGCACCGAGGCCGCGTACGTCAGCACGGCGGCCATCTGGAGCAGCGTCTTCAGCTTGTTGCGGATGTGCTCCGCCGAGACACCGTCGAACGCCTCGGCACAGTCACCGCCCTGGAGGAGGAAGGCCTCCCCACGCGCCACGGCACCGAGCCGGGCCCGCAGCTGGTCGCACTCGCCGGCGAAGACGAGCGGGGGATAGGACGCGAGCTCGGCAAGGGTCTTGCGCAGAGCCTCTTGGTCCGGCCATTCAGGCTGCTGCGCCGCGGGCAGGGACTGCCAGGAGTGGGCAGCCCTCGATGTCTCAGTCGTAGCGGTCACACCGCCAAGGCTACGGGGTGACTGGAGTGACACGTGACCACTGCCCGAGGGATGAGATGCATCTCGGACAAAAGCGTGACCGACCTCACCCGCCACACCGCATCCGCTACGCTCGATCCATGCACGCGCCCCACACCCACTCCTGGTGGTGGGCCTCCCCCCAGGGTGGCCCACAGTTGACGCGTTCCTAGATGAACACGACGGCCGCCCCTCGGGGCGGCCGTCGGCGTCTGAGCAGACGGCCCTCCGGGAGCGGACGTACCTCCCCCCGCCAGTCCACCCGGAAGGACACCGTCTCCGTGGCCACCGCTGTCGATCTGCTCACCCGTCTCACCGCCCCCGGCGCCCCCGCCTTCGCCCTGCTGCACCGCCGCACCCCGCGGCTCAGCCCGGACATCGTCGAGGTGCTGCTGGGCACCGTCGACAGCTACGAGCACCTCGCCGATCTGCCGGTCCGCGGCGGCGCGCCGGCCGGCGGCGGCCCGGTGCACGACCTGCTCGCGCTCGTCCCGTACCGCCAGATCCGTGAGCGGGGCTTCGCGGCGCACGACGACGGGACCCCGCTGCGGGCCCTCTCGGTCGCCGAGCAGCACACCTTTCCTTTGGCCGAATTCACCTCCGCCCTACCGGAGTTGCCGGTCTCACTCACCGGGGGCGGCTTCGACCTGGACGACGAGGAGTACGCGGCGATCGTCCGCCGGGTGATCCGGGACGAGATCGGCAACGGCGAGGGCGCCAACTTCGTGATCCGGCGCGACTTCCACGGGACGCTGGACGGCTTCCGCCCCGAACTGGCGCTGACGCTGTTCCGGCGGCTGCTGGAGCAGGAGCGCGGCGCGTACTGGACCTACCTGGTGCACACCGGGGACCGGGTCCTGGTCGGCGCCTCCCCCGAGGTGCACGTCCGGCAGAGCGGCGGCACCGTCGTGATGAACCCGATCTCCGGCACCTACCGCTACCCGGCGGGCGGCTCCGACCTCGACTCGCTGCTCCGCTTCCTGCACGACCCCAAGGAGCTGGAGGAGCTCACCATGGTCGTGGACGAGGAGCTCAAGATGATGTGCACCGTCGGCAACCTCGGCGGCCAGGTGCTCGGCCCCCGGCTCAAGGAGATGGCCCACCTCGCCCACACCGAGTACGAGCTGCGCGGACGCACCTCGCTGGACGTCCGCGAGGTGCTCCGCGAGACGATGTTCGCCGCGACCGTGACGGGCAGCCCGGTCGAGAACGCCACCCGGGTGATCAAGCGCTACGAGCCCGCGGGCCGCGGCTACTACTCCGGCGCGCTCGCCCTGATCGGCCGCTCCGCCAGCGGCGGGCAACTGCTGGACTCGCCGATCTGCATCCGCACCGCCGACATCGACCCGGCCACCGGCCGGCTGGTCGTCCGGGTCGGCGCCACCCTGGTGCGCCACTCCGTCCCCGAGTCCGAGGTCGCCGAGACCCACGCCAAGGCCGCCGGGGTGCTCACCGCGATCGGCGCCCGGCCCGCGCCCGCCCGGCTGCCCCACCCGGTCGGGCCCCGGCTCGCCGAGGACCCCCGGGTCCAGGCCGCCCTGGACGCCCGCCGCGCCGACCTCGCGCCGTTCTGGCTGCGGATGCAGCAGCCGTCCGAGGTCACCGAGACCGAACCGACCCTGGTGGTGGACGGCGAGGACACCTTCACCTCGATGCTCTCCCACCTGCTCGGCTCACTCGGCCACCGGGTGACGGTGGCC